>NZ_JBJGYO010000009.1:0-176212 GCF_054050035.1 Geodermatophilus sp. SYSU D00815
GCCCGCCCGGCACCGGGCGGGCGCACCCGCGGATCACATGGCGCCGCGCGGCGACCCCGGATCACATGGCGCCGCGCGGCGACCCCGGATCACATGGCGCCGTGCGGCGACTCGAAGGCGAACTGCCGGCCGCCCATGCGGACGGCAGTGCCCGGCACCAGCCGCACCGGCTGCCGCGGGATCAGCGACTGCCACACGGGCGCGCCGGGGTGGGCGACGAGGGTGCCGTTGGCCGACCCGATGTCGGTCAGGACGACGTCCCAGCCCTCCAGCCGGATCTCGGCGTGGTGCCGGCTGACCCCGCCGGTCTGGTCCACCAGCAGCAGGGGCCGCAGCTCGCCCGAGCGCACGCGCTCGTCGGTCTCGGGCTCCCGCCCCAGCAGGTAGTCGGCGTCGAGGCTCACCGTGGCGCCGGTGTCGAACAGCAGCAGCCCCAGCGGCGGGCGCACCCCCTCGACCAGGACGCCGGTGAGCTCGGCCATGCGGATGCCGCACAGCGCGCAGAACTGCACCCGCGGGTCGTTGAGGTGCCCGCGCGAGCACAGGAAGCCCTTGACCCGCGCGCGGCCGTCGGCCGGCTCGGCCGCCAGCGCGCTCGGCGGCTGCTCGGTCTCCTGCACCGGCAGCGGCTCCCGCGGGCCGTCGTCCGGCGGGGCCAGCAGCGACGCCGACAGGACCGGCGCGGGCAGCTCCACCGGCGGCGGCGTGGACTCCGCGGTCTCCTCCCCCGAGGCGTCGACGGCCGGGGGCACCGGGTGGGCGTGCCCGCCGGCGTGGTGGTGGTGCGGCACGGAGAGGTCCGCGACCGGCGGAGGAGGCGGCGGGGGCGGTGTGCCGGGCGCCACCGGAGGCCGCGCCGCGCCCGGGGCGGGGACCGGCGCCGGGATGCGGGCCAGCGACGTCGGCGTCGGGGACTCAGCCGCGGCGGGGGGCGGCACCGCGGCCGGGGACAGCACCGCCGCCGCGCCGGGCACGGTCCCGGCGTGCAGGTCGGCGAGCGGGTGCGGCGCCAGGTCAGCGGGGGCGCCGGCGGAGAGCCGCAGCGGCGCCGGGGGCCAGTCGACCAGCCGGTCGAGGAAGCGGGTGCCGTCCTGCAGCCGCTCGCCGTCGGCCGAGGTCAGCCGCAGCCCCAGGTCGGGCACCTCCGCCACGCCCTTGCCCACGAGGGCCACGGCCAGGCCCTCCTCGGTGGCGGCGGCCAGGGCGAACGACGGCAGCGGCGGGGCCGACGGCAACCAGGTGCGCAGCTCGTCGTGCAGCCGCCGCCCGGGGGCCCGGCTACCGGCCGCCGAGACCCGGCGGCAGAGGTCGAGCAGCTCGCCGACCACGGCCTCCCCGGTCGGGGCCGGCGCCGCCGCGGGGTCGGCCGGCGCCGCGGCCGTCCAGCCGCCCAGCCGGGCGGCCGGCGGGGGCGCCGGCACCGCGGCCGCCTCCACCGCGACGACGAGGAGCACCCCGGGCAGGCGGACGACGAGGTCGTGCCCGGGCGCGACGGCGACGGCGACCTGGTCGAACGGGGGCACGGTGGCGGGCCCCCCGGCACCGGCCGGCGGCGGGGTGGCGGTCATCAGATCAGCCGCCCGCCGCGGTTGCGCCAGTGCACGAACGGCACCCGCATCGGGCCGTTGGCCGCGAGGAAGACCAGCAGCCAGGTGGTGGTGAACAGGATGGCGAACGCGGGGCCGGCCATGCTGTCGACCCAGGTGGCGCCGCCGGCGAGCAGGAACCACACCAGCAGGCCCTCGGGGATGCCGGTGACCAGGGTGAAGAACGTCGGCCAGTCCTTCTCCCAGCGGAACTGCATGAGCGCGTGGTAGACGAGCTCCCACAGCACGCCGAGCACGGTGACGATCACCAGTACCGACAGCGTGGCGCCGTAGGAGTCGGCCAGCGACGCCCCCGTGGGCAGCACCGGCGTGATGATCAGGGTCCACAGCAGCCCGACCGTGAGCAGGAGGAACACGCGGGTCTGGATGCGGCCGTTGAGGGTGGGGATCACGGCATCTCTCTCGGGTGGAGCGGTCGGCGGGGCGGCGGGGGCGGTTCAGATGGGGCGGTTGCGCACCCACTTCCACCACTGGCTGGTCGACCGGCCGGGCGTCAGTGCCCGGGCGAAGCCCAGGCGCACGAGGTCGTCGGTGATCTCCTGCGCGGCGACGAGCAGGCCCAGGAAGCTGTCGACGCCGGCGAAGTAGCCGCCCAGCGTGGCGCTCCCCGAGGCGTAGATCTTGCCGGTGCCGCTGCGGGTGCCGCGCAGCTCGAAGGTCGGGTCGACGTCCAGGCGGCCCAGCGGGTTGCGGCCGGCGTTGGAGTGGTCGAGCAGGTCGGCCAGCACGCGGTGCTCGCGGATGTCGGCCTCGAGCCCGGTGCAGTCGATGACGGCGTCGAAGGTGCCGGCCTGCGGGCCCTGGTCGGTGGTGGCGGTGACCTCGACGAACTCGCCCACCGGGCGCATGGCGTCGATGGTGCCGATGACCGGGCGGTACCAGCCCTGGGTGCGGCCGCGCTCGAGCTGCTCCTGCCAGTCCTTGCGCACCGGGGTGTTGGTGCCGCCCATGTGCCGGTAGAGGGTGGCGCGGTCCTCGCCCTCGAGCTTGGCCAGGCGGTAGCGCAGCTGGCCGCCCCACGTCGACTTGGGCCAGTTGAAGCCCTGGTAGGCCCAGCCGTCGGCGCCCTTGCGCCGCATGAAGATGCTCGGGCCGTGGGGCTTGTCGGTGTAGGTGCGGAACATGTGCACGATCTGCGTGTTCAGGCCCCGGCGGTCGCGGTCGTCGATCAGCCGCTGCAGCACCCGGGAGGCCACGATGCCGCCGCCGCGCACCAGCACGGTGCCGGGCCGGGCGGCCAGCCGGTCGTAGACGTGCTCGTGCGGCTCGTAGGCGTTGACCACGCGGGCGTAGTCGTTGAACTCGCTGCGGTACTTCTGCAGGTCGGGCAGGAAGCGCAGGCCGGGGTAGCCGACGGCCACGTGCACGAACTGGCTGCGGTAGGCGATCCGGCGGGTGGCCGTGGCGCCCTCCGGCGGGGTGAGGATCGTGAAGTACCCGCCGCCGACCCGCCGGCGGGTCATCCGCACCTGGCCGGGCACGACCATCTCCGGCCACCGGATGCGGTACATCTCCTTCTCCATGGAGGAGAAGACTTCGCCGGCGCGCGGGGTGTAGTAGTCGGCCAGGATCGGCTCGACCAGGACGTTCCACGCCATCTTCAGGTTGCCCTGCAGCGCCTCCCGGATGGCGTAGCCGGGGAAGCCCCAGATGTTGTCGGGGGTGCCGGAGGAGTCCGAGCGCAGCCGCTCCCCGCGCGGGATCTGCGACACCGTCGTCAGGTACTCGTAGCTCTCCCACGGCGTGCGCAGCGGCGTGAGCACGCGGATCGCCTCGGTGGGGACGCCGCAGATCCGCAGGTAGTCCACGAGCACGAACGAGCCGACGCCGCCGCCGACGGTGACGAACGGGACGTCGACGACGGGGATGCCGGCCTCGGCCACCATCTGGTCGGTCCAGATGTCCGTGGCGACGAGCTGGTCGGTGAGGTCACCGGGCTGTGCGGGGCGGTTCGGGGCTGCGGTGGTGCTCTCGCTCACGGTGGGCTGTTCCGTCCTTCCAAGGGGAACGCCACTGTCGGGGGCGGCCGGTGCGGTGTCAACGGGATCCGGCCTCGCGCCGCCGATCAGTGAGGCACGCGACGCGTGGGACGCACGAGCCGTCAGGCGCTGCCGAAGCGGCGCTGCCGCGACGCGTACTCCTCGCACGCCCGCCACAGGTGCCGGCGGTCGAAGTCGGGCCACAGGGTATCGAGGAAGACGAGCTCGGCGTAGGCCGACTGCCAGAGCAGGAAGTTGCTGGTGCGGTTCTCGCCGGAGCTGCGGACGAACAGGTCGACGTCGGGCATGTCGGGCTCGTCGAGGAACCGGGCGACGGTCGCCTCGTCCACCTTGTCGGGGTCGAGCCGGCCGGCCGCGGCCTCGCGGGCGATGGCCGCTGCGGCGTCGGCGATCTCGGCCCGCCCGCCGTAGTTCACGCACATGGTGAGGGTCAGGACGTCGTTGTCCTTGGTGAGCTCCTCGGCGACCTCGAGCTCCTTGATCACGCTGCGCCACAGCCGCGGCCGCCGGCCGGCCCAGCGCACCCGCACGCCGAGCGCGTGCATCTCGTCGCGGCGGCGGCGGATCACGTCGCGGTTGAACCCCATGAGGAAGCGGACCTCCTCGGGGCTGCGCCGCCAGTTCTCGGTGGAGAACGCGTAGGCGGAGAGGGCCTTCACGCCGAGCTCGATGGCGCCCTCGACGCAGTCGAACAGCGAGGACTCGCCCGCCTCGTGGCCCTTGGTGCGCGGCAGGCCGCGCTGCTTGGCCCACCGGCCGTTGCCGTCCATGACGAGCGCGACGTGCCGGGGCACCTTGTCCTTCGGGATGGCCGGGGGCCGCGCGCCGGAGGGGTGCGGGTTCGGGAGCTGGGGCATCAGGTCCTGTCCACCAGCGCCAGCGAGCGCAGCCCGCGCTCGAGGTGCCACTGCAGCAGCGCGGCGACCAGGCCGCTGCCCTCGCGGCACTGCGGCGGCTGGCTGGCCTCGGCCCGCGCCCAGTCGCCGGACAGCAGCGCGTCGAGGTGCTCGATGGTCAGCGGGTTCGGCATCGCCGAGCCGGTGGGCCGGCAGGGCGGGCAGACCGTGCCGCCGGCCGGGACCGAGAAGTGGCGGTGCGGGCCCTCCTCGCCGCAGCGGGCGCAGTCGCCCAGCGCCGGCTCCCAGCCGGCCACCGACATCGCGCGCAGCAGGAACGCGTCGAGCACCAGCCCGGCCGGGTGGGTCTTGTCTGCGAGCGCCCGCAGCGCGCCGATGACGAGCAGGAACAGCCGCAGCGAGGGTTCCTTCTCCTCGGCGGTGAGCCGGTCGGCGGTCTCGAGGACGGCGGTGCCGGCGGTGTAGGCCGGGTAGTCGCCGGCGATCGGCTCGCCGTAGGCGCGGATCGACTCCGCCTGGTTCACGATGTCGAGGGTGCGGCCGGTGTAGAACTGCAGGTCGACGTGGCTGAACGGCTCCAGCCGAGCGCCGAACTTGCTCTTGGTGCGGCGCACGCCCTTGGCCACGGCGCGCACCTTGCCGTGCCGGCGGGTGAGCACGGTGACGATCCGGTCGGCCTCGCCCAGCTTCTGGGTGCGCAGCACGACGCCCTCGTCCCGGTACAGCGACTTCGGGGTGGTCGACACGTCAGTACCCCAGCCGGTTGAGCTTCTTGGGGTCGTCCTGCCACTCGCCGAGGACGGTGACGTGCAGGTCGAGGTGCACCCGCGAGCCGAGCAGCTGCTCCAGGCCCGCGCGGGCCTCGGTGCCGATCCGCTTGATCATCTCGCCGCCGCGGCCGAGCAGCATCGGCTTCTGGCTGGCCCGCTCGACGTGCAGCAGCGCGCGCACCTCGACGAGTTCCCTGCCGGGGTGCTTGGGGTCCGGGCGGCGGAGCAGCTCCTCGACCGTCACGGCCAGCGAGTGCGGCACCTCCTCGTAGACCTTCTCCAGCGCCGCCTCGCGGATGAGCTCGGCGATCTGCCGCTCGACGTCGTCGTCGGTCTGCTGCTCCTCCGGGTACAGGGGCGGGCCCTCGGGCAGCTGCCGGACCAGGAGGTCCTCGAGCAGCTCGACCTGGTCGCCCGCCACCGCGCTGACCGGGACCACCTCGGCGGCCTCGACCAGCGAGCTGGCCGCCAGCAGCTGCTCGGCGACCTGCTTCTTGCTCGCGGCGTCGGTCTTGGTCACCACGACGACGACCGGGGCCTTGAACTCCCGCAGCTGGCGGGCGATGAACCGGTCGCCCTGGCCGACCGGCTGGTCGGCGGGGATGCAGAAGACGATCACGTCGACGTCGGCGAGGGTGTCGCGGACGACGTCGTTGAGCCGGCGGCCGAGCAGGCTGCGCGGCTTGTGCAGGCCGGGGGTGTCGACCAGCACCAGCTGGCCGCCGGGCCGGGTGACCACGCCGCGGATGGCGTGCCGGGTGGTCTGCGGCCGGTTGCTGACGATGCCGACCTTCGTGCCGACCATGGCGTTGGTGAGCGTGGTCTTGCCCGCGTTGGGCCGCCCCACCAGGCAGGCGAAGCCGCTGCGGTACGGCTGCTCGGGCTGGTCGGTCACGCCGTCCAGTCTCCCACCCGGGGGCGACAGCGCGGCGGCGCGGCGGCGGTTGGGAGGATCACGGCATGGCGGGACGGGCGCGGAGCGGGCACGACGAACCACCGGCGGTGCGGGCCGCCCGCGACCGCGAGCGGCACATCGCCCAGGTGACGGCGTTCGGCTTCTTCACGCCGGGCCGGCCCCGGCGCTCGGTCACGGTGACCCCGCGCCCGCTGCGGTACTGGCAGTACGACCCGGTGCGCTGGCCGGTCGTCGTCCTGGCGCTCGCGGCGGCCGCCGCCTGGCTGGGCTTCCTCGCCTGGCGGGACGGCGGCGAGGCGGTCACCGGCGAGCTGCCCCTGGTGGTCGGCCTGGTGGTGCTCGTCGTGCTGTTCTCCACCGGCCGGTTCACCGTCTCCGACTCCGGGCTCTCCACCGACATCGCGGGGCTGCGGCAGCCGTCGTCGTTCGGCGTGGTCACCCTCGGGCTGGTGCAGGAGGTCGTCCGCGGGGCGCCGCCGGCGGGCTGGCCGCGGGCGAAGCGGCGGGGCGGCTGGTGGCCGGGGCGGCAGCGGGTCGCCGTCCGCCACCTGGCGAGCGACGGCGAGACCGAGCGCGCGCTCACCGTCTGGGTGCGCGACCCCGAGGCGTTCGCCGACGCGCTCGACCACCCGCTCCGAGGTGCCGGCTCCTAGGCCCGCGCGCGGACGGCGCCGTCGGGGCCGGCGAGCAGGACCGGGGCCGACGGCGTGAGGTCGTGCACCGCGGCCAGGCCGTCCTGCTCGACCGCCTCGGCCACCGAGACCACCGCCGCCGCCTCGAGCGCCGTCGCGCCGCTGGAGACCGCAGCGGCCACGGCCGCCTGCAGCGCGGAGAGCTGCAGCGACGGCAGCGCGACGCTCGCCGCCAGGTAGGTGCGGCCGTCGGTGTCGCGCACCGCGGCGCCCTCGGCGGCGCCGGTGCGGCCGCGGGCCGAGCGGGCGAGGGTGACCAGCTTGGCGTCCTCGGGGTCGAGATCGGGCACGGCTGGTCAGCCTTCCACGCCGGCCGGCTCCTCCGTGCGGGCGGGGGTGGCCTCCTCCCCCTGCTCGGGCTCGGGCACCCGGCAGACGAGGATCGTGTCGATGCGGTTGCGGCGGCCGCCGGTGCTCTCGGCCACCAGCCGCAGCCCGTCGACCTCGGCCGCCGAGCCCTCGATCGGCACCATCCCCAGCGCCCGGGCGAGCAGCCCGCCGACGGTCTCGACGTCGTCGTCCTCGGGGAGCTCGACGTCGGGGAAGATCTCGGACAGGTCCTGCACCGGCAGCCGGGCGGTGACCCGGTACGACCCGTCGGCCAGCTCCTCGACCGGCGGCCGCTGGAAGGCGTCGTGCTCGTCGGCGATCTCACCGACGATCTCCTCGAGGATGTCCTCGATGGTCACCAGGCCGGCGAAGCCGCCGTACTCGTCGACCACGATCGCGATGTGGATGCGCTGCGCCTGCATGTCCCGCAGCAGCTCGTCGACCGGCTTGGACTCCGGCACGAACGAGGGCCGGCGCATGAGCTCCTCGACCTTGGGCCCGTTGCGGTCCGGCAGGTTCTGCGACCGGCGGATGAGGTCCTTGAGGTAGACGACCCCGACGACGTCGTCGACGTTCTCGCCGATGACCGGGATGCGGCTGAACCCGCTGCGCATCATCAGCGCCATCGCCTGGCGGACGGTCTTGGTGCGCTCGATCCACACCACCTCGGTGCGCGGCACCATGACCTCGCGGGCGATCGTGTCGCCCAGCTCGAACACCGAGTGGATCATGTTGCGCTCGCCGGACTCCACGACGCCGCGCTCCTCGGCCATGTCGACCAGCTCCCGCAGCTCGACCTCGGAGGAGAACGGGCCGTCGCGGAAGCCGCGGCCGGGGGTGATCGCGTTGCCGATGAGGATCAGCAGGGTGGCGATCGGGCCGAGGACCCGGCCGAGCAGCCGCACCAGCCCCGCGGTGCCGAGCGCCACGCCGTAGGCGTGCTGGCGGCCGAGCGTGCGCGGCCCGACGCCGACGAGCACGTAGCTGACCACCGTCATGGTGCCGGCGGCGGCCAGCACCACCTGCCAGGTCGTGGCGAACAGGTCGGCGAACAGCACGGTCACCAGGACGGCGGCGACCATCTCGCAGACGATGCGCAGCAGCAGGAGCAGCGAGACGTGCCGCGCCCGCTCGCCGAGGACCTCCTCCAGCGCGCCGGCGCGCTTGACGCCCTCGCGGCGCATCTCCTCGACCCGGGCCTTGGACACCCGCTGCAGGGCGGCGTCCATCGCGCCGAAGAGCCCCGCCAGCGGGACCAGGAGGATCGCGATCACCAGCAGGGTGACCGCACCCGCGGTCATCGGGGCCCCGTCTCCCGGCTCGCCGGCTCACCGGTGACCGGCTCCCGCGGGGCGGAGCGCCAGCCCTCGATCAGCTTCTGCTGGAGGCCGAACATCTCCTTCTCCTCCTCGGGCTCCATGTGGTCGTAGCCGAGCAGGTGCAGGACGCCGTGGGTGGCCAGCAGCACCAGCTCGTCGTCCATGGAGTGGCCGGCGGCGCGGGCCTGCCGGACGGCGACGGACGGGCACAGGACGATGTCGCCGAGCATCGCCGGCCCGGGCTCGGGGTCGTCGGGCCGGCCGGTGTCGAGCTCGTCCATGGGGAAGGCGAGGACGTCGGTCGGGCCCTTCTCGCCCATCCAGCGCTCGTGCAGCGTGCTCATGTAGTCGGCGTCGACGCAGAGCACCGACAGCTCGGCGAGCGGGTTGACCTTCATCTCGGCCAGCACGAACCGGCAGATCCCGGCCAGCTCGGCCTCGTCGACGGCGATCTCGCTCTCGTTGGCGACCTCGACGGGCACCGCGCTCAGCTCCCCTGCCGACGCGGGCCGCGCACCGGCGGGCCGCCGGCCGGCCGGGACTGCTGCCGGGCGGCGTCCCAGCGGTCGTAGGCGTCGACGATGTCGCCGACCAGCCGGTGCCGGACGACGTCGGAGCTGGTCAGGTTCGCGAAGTGCACGTCGTCGATGCCGTCGAGGATCTCGCGGACGATCTTCAGGCCGCTCTGCGCGCCGCCGGGCAGGTCGACCTGGGTGATGTCGCCGGTGACCACGATCTTGGAGCCGAAGCCGAGCCGGGTGAGGAACATCTTCATCTGCTCGGCGGTGGTGTTCTGCGCCTCGTCGAGGATGACGAAGGCGTCGTTGAGGGTGCGGCCGCGCATGTACGCCAGCGGGGCGACCTCGATCGTGCCGGCCTGCATCAGCCGCGGGATCGACTCGGGGTCGACCATGTCGTGCAGCGCGTCGTACAGCGGCCGCAGGTACGGGTCGATCTTCTCCGACAGCGTGCCGGGCAGGTAGCCCAGCCGCTCGCCGGCCTCGACCGCCGGGCGGGTCAGGATGATCCGGTTGACCTGCTTGGTCTGCAGCGCCTGCACGGCCTTGGCCATGGCCAGGTAGGTCTTGCCGGTACCGGCCGGGCCGATGCCGAAGACGATCGTGTGCGCGTCGATCGCGTCGACGTAGCGCTTCTGGTTCAGCGTCTTCGGCCGGATCGTGCGGCCGCGGCGGCTGATGATGTCGAGGCTGAGGACGTCGGCCGGCCGCTCGGAGCCGCCGCTGCGCAGCATGCCGATGACCCGGCGGACCGAGTCGGGGCGCAGCTGCTGACCGGTGCCGAGGAGCGCGATGAGCTCGTCGAACACCCGCACGGCGAACGCGTTGTCGGCCGGCTGCCCGGTCACGGCGATCTCGTTGCCGCGGACGTGGACGTCGGCGTCGACCTCGGCCTCGACGAGCCGGAGGAGCTCGTCGCCGGAGCCCAGCAGGGCGACCATGGAGACGGAGTCGGGGACGGTGATGGTGGTCCGGACGGCGGCCGGCTGCGCGGGGGCAGGACCGGATGCGGCGTCGTCCGTGGCGGCTGCCTGCGCCGAGGCTTCACGCGACGTGGGGCCGTGCACGGCGGGCGTGCCAGAGGAGGTGTCGGGCAAGAACCCTCGACCCTGCCTTCCTGCAAGGGGTTGCGGACCCCGACGAGTCTACCCGCGCCCGCCCACGCGAACCGCTGGTTTACCCGTCCGGGGCAGGCGGTCCCGGCAGGTCAGCGCCCTGCGTAGGTGGCCTTGCCCGGTCCGTCGGTCAGGAAGGAGCGGGTCGCGCCCTTGAGGTCGTCGGTGGCGAACAGCGCGCCGGACAGCGACGGCGTGAGCTCGTCGGCCGCGCGGACGCCGTCCCGCACCGCGGCGGTGACCAGCCGCTTCGTCGCCGCGTGGGCGATGGTGGGCCCCGCGGCCACCCGCCGGGCGTAGTCGCGGGCGGCCTCGGCGAACCCGTCGTCGGGGAGCACGCGGTTGACCACGTTCCAGCCGGCCAGAGTGGTCGCCGGGTAGCGCTCGCCGGTGAAGACCAGCTCCTTGGCCCGCGCCGGGCCGGCCCGCTCGGCCAGCCGCTGCGGCCCGCCCATCGACGGCGTCAGCCCGACGACGATCTCCACCAGCCCGAAGGACGCCCGCTCGGCGGCGAGCAGGACGTCGCAGGCCAGCGCGATCTCGAAGGCGGCGGTCAGGGTCAGCCCGTGCGCGGCGAACACCGTGGGCACGGGCAGGTCCTCGAGGGTGTGGCTGATCCGCAGCAGCCGCCGCCAGAGCGCGCTGCCCCGCGCGACGCCGTCCGGCGACCGCGCGATCTCGTCGAACAGGTGGACGTCGACGCCGCCGGACACGACCCGGCCGCGGGCCTCCAGCAGCACCGCCCGGGCCCGGTCGGGCCGGGCGGGGTCGGTGAGCTCGACCAGGTCGGCGACCGCGCGCTCGTAGCCGGCGAACACCGCCTCGTCGAACAGGTTCAGCGGCGGGGAGTCCAGGACCACGACGGCGACGTCGCCGTCGCGCTCGAGCCGGACGGGCGCGGCAGCAGCGTCGCTCATGCGGCGAGACTCCCAGGACCGGCCGCGCCGTCGCACGCCGGGTCGTCCGCACGACTTCCGCGGTCTCGGGGGCTTCCGGCCGCGAGACCCCCGAGATCGCGGATCTCGCGGTGCCGCGTGCGTCAGCCCGGCGGCCACCCCAGGCCGCGTCCCCCCAGCACGTGCAGGTGGAGGTGGTCGACCGACTGGCCGGCCTGCGGGCCGGTGTTGGTGACCACCCGGTAGCCCGGCTCGATCCCGCCGTCGGCGACCAGCCCCTCCTGCTGCGCCACCGCGTGCGCGGCCCGCGCCACCTCGCCCAGCAGCTCGGCGTCGGCGGCGGCCAGTGCCCCGAGGTTGCGGTGGTGCTCCTTCGGGATCACCAGCACGTGGGTGGGGGCCTGCGGGTTGATGTCGCGGAAGGCCAGCACGCGATCGGTCTCGTGGACGACGTCCGCCGGGATCTCCCCGGCGACCATGCGGCAGAACAGGCAGTCGCTCACGCCCGCGACCCTAGCCGTGAAACGCCGCACCCGAGCCGGCTCCGCCGGGGCTCCCGGAGGTCTAGGCTGCCGGCTGCCACGGAGGCCGCCATGGAACTCTCACACGGACGTTCACCGCGCCACCGGTGCCTGCTGGTGGTCGTCCTCACGGTGCTGGCCCTGTTCGTGCCGACGGCGGCGCAGGCCGCCGCCCCCCAGCTCACCGTGATGACCCGGAACCTGTACCTCGGTGCCGACCTCACCGCGACGATCGCGGCACCGACGCTGGCGCAGCGCATCGCCGCCGACACCGAGGCCTGGCAGGACGTGCTGGCCAGCGACTTCCGCACCCGCGCCCGCGCCCTCGCCGCCGAGATCGATCAGGTCCGCCCCGACGTCGTCGGCCTGCAGGAGGTGACCCTCTGGCGGGAGCAGAGGCCCAGCGACATCGCGGCGATGGGCCCGAACGGGCCTGCGCAGATCGGGTCGAGCGCGCCGAACGCCCGCCACGTCGTCCTGGACTTCCTGTCGATCCTGCAGGAGGCACTGGCGGCGCGCGGGCTGCCGTACACCGCGGTCGTCGCGGTGGTCAACACCGACGCCGAGGGGCCGGTGCAGGAGCAGTCCGGTCTCATCGATGTCCGGTTCACCGATCGGGACGTGATCCTCGTGCGCACCTCACTGGTGCCGCAGGTGTCCGACTCCACCGGCGCCAACTACAACGCTCGACTGACCCTGCCGACCGTGATCGGACCGGTCACGTTCGTCCGCGGGTGGACCTCGATCGACTACGACGCCGCTCCCGGCACGACCGTGCGGATCCTCAACACCCACCTCGAAGTGGCCAGTCAGCCGTTCGCCCCGCTCCAGGTGGCGCAGGGCAAGGAGTTCGTCGCGCTCGTCGCCGCCAGCCCGCACCCGGTTCTCGCAGTGGGCGACTTCAACTCACGGGCGGACGGCGGGGACACGCCCACGTACGCGAATCTCACCGCGGTGCTGCACGATGCCTGGCCCGCGGCCGGTCCGAGCAACTCGGGGCTGACCTGCTGCCAGGCCGAGCTGCTCGACAACCGGACGAGGCGGGAGGACCGCCGCATCGACCTGGTGCTCGCATCGGAGGACTGGCCCGTCAGCCAGGTGCTGCGCACCGGCGAGTTCCCGTTCCGGCCGGCGCCCGCCCCGCTGTGGGCGTCGGACCACTTCGGCGTGGCGGCCCGCTACACGATCGGCTAGGCCCAGCGGACCTTGACGCTCAGCGCGGCGAGGGCGGCCGCCCCGGCGGTGGAGGTGCGCAGCACCTCGGGGCCCAGCCGCACCGCCTCGGCGCCGGCCGCGCGGAAGGCCAGCACCTCGCCGTCGGTCAGCCCGCCCTCGGGCCCGACGACGACGGCGATCGTCCCCTGCCGGGGCGCCGGCACCTCGGCCAGCGGCCGGCGGGCCTGCTCGTGCAGGACCAGCGCCAGGTCGGCGTCGGCGAGCAGCCCGCACACCTGCCGGGTGGTCATCGGCCCGGTCACCTCGGGCATGCGGGGGCGGCGGGACTGCTTGGTCGCCGCCCGCGCGGCCGCCCGCCACTTGGCCAGGCCCTTGTCGACGCGGTCCTCGCGCCAGCGGGTGACGCAGCGCGACGCCGTCCAGGGCACGATCCGGTCGACCCCGAGCTCGGTGGCCAGGTCGACGGCGAGCGGGCCACGGTCGCCCTTGGGCAGCGCCTGCACCAGCACCAGCTCCGGCTGGGGCGCCGGCACCTCCAGGCGGTTGCGCACCCGCACCCGCAGGCCCTCGTGGCCGGCGGAGACGACCTCGCCCTCGGCGACCATGCCCCGGCCGTCGCCCACCCGCACGGTCTCGCCGGGTGCCAGGCGCAGGACGTCGACCGCGTGCCGGCCCTCGGCGCCGTCGACCAGCAGCTCCTCGGCGTCGGGGAGCTCGTCGAGCAGGAACAGCGGGGCGCCGTCGAGGTCGGGTACGCCGGTGTCGGCGGCCATCAGTGGCCGTTCCAGGCGTCGCGGACGCGGGAGAAGAAGCCCTGCTGGTTCTCGCGGCCGGAGCCGGCGGCGTCCTCGCCGCGCAGCACGGCGAGCTCGCGGAGCAGCTTCTCCTGCTCGGCGTCGAGCCTGGTCGGCGTCTGCACCTCGACGTGCACCAGCAGGTTGCCCCGGCCGGTGGCCCGCAGCCGCGGCGCGCCCTGCCCGCGCATCGTGAGCACGCTGCCCGACTGCGTGCCGGGCTTGATGTCGAGCTCGGTCTCGCCGTCGAGGGTCTTGAGGTTGAGCGTGGTGCCGAGCGCCGCGGAGGTCATGGGCAGGGTGACCCGGCAGTGCAGGTCCTCGCCGTCGCGGGTGAACACCGCGTGCGGCCGCTCGTGGATCTCGACGTAGAGGTCACCGGCCGGGCCGCCGCCGGGGCCCACCTCGCCGTGGCCGGTGAGCCGGATCCGCATCCCGTCCTCCACGCCGGCCGGCACCTTCACCGGGATGGTCCGGCGGGCGCGGACCCGCCCGTCGCCGCCGCACTGGGCGCAGGGCTCGGGGATGACCTGGCCGGTGCCGGCGCAGGTGGGGCAGGTGCGGGTGGAGACCACCTGGCCGAGGAAGGAGCGCTGCACGCTCTGCACCTCGCCGCGGCCGGCGCAGGTGGTGCAGGTGGTGGGGTGGGTGCCCGGCGCGGTGCCGGCGCCGCTGCAGGTGGCGCAGAGCACCGCCGTGTCGACGGTGATCTCCTTCGTGGTGCCGAAGACGGTCTCGTCCAGGTCGAGCTCGACCCGGATCAGCGCGTCGCCGCCGGCGCGCACCCGGCTGCGCGGCCCGCGGGTGGTGGCCCCGCCGAAGAACGCGTCCATGATGTCGCCGAGGCCGCCGAAGCCCGCGCCGAACGGGTTGCCGCCCGCGCCCGCGCCCGCGGTGTCGAACGGGTCGCCCCCGAGGTCGACGATGCGCCGCTTCTCGGGGTCGGTGAGCGCCTGGTAGGCGCGGTTGACCTCCTGGAAGCGCTCCTTGGCCTCGGGGTCGGGGTTGACGTCGGGGTGCAGGTCACGGGCCAGCCGCCGGTAGGCGCGCTTGATCTCGTTGTCCGTGGCGCCCCGGGTCAGCCCGAGGACGGCGTAGTAGTCGGTCGCCAAGTTCTCTTCCTCAGCTCTCGGCCAGCAGTTGGCCGACGTAGCGGGCCACGGCGCGGACCGCGGCGATGTTGCCCGGATAGTCCATGCGGGTGGGGCCGACGACGCCCAGCCCGCCCAGTGCGCGGTCGCCCGAGCCGTACCCCACTGATACGAACGACGCACCGGCGAGCGCCTCGTGGGCGTTCTCCTCACCGATCCGCACCAGCACGGTGCCCGGGTCCACCTCGCTCATCAACCGCAGGACCACGACCTGTTCTTCCAGCGCCTCCAGCAGCGGCCGGACGCTGCCGGGGAAGTCCATGGCCCCGGTGCGGGCGAGGTTCGCCGTGCCGCCGATGACCAGCCGGTCCTCCCCCGGCTCGACCAGCGTCTCCATCAGCGTGGCGCTGACGGTGCCGACCAGCCCGCGCAGGTGCGCCGGGGCGGTGTCGAGCAGGCCGGACACCTTCGCCCCCGCGTCGGCCAGCTTGACCCCGACGAAGGCGGAGTTGAGCAGGCCGCGCAGCTCGGCCACGGCCTCGTGGTCGACGTCGACCGGGGTCTCGACGGTCCGCTGCTCCACCCGGCCGGTGTCGGTGATGAGGACCAGCAGCAGCCGGGTGGCGCCCACCGGCACCAGCTCCAGGTGCCGCACCGAGCTGCGCGACAGCGTCGGGTACTGGACGACGGCGACCTGCCGGGTCAGCTGGGCGAGCAGCCGGACGGTGCGGCCCAGGACGTCGTGCAGGTCGACCGCGCCGTCGAGGAAGCGCTCGATGGCCCGCCGCTCGGCGATCGAGAGCGGCTTGATCGCCGAGAGCCGGTCGACGAAGAGCCGGTAGCCCTTGTCGGTGGGCACCCGGCCGGCGCTGGTGTGCGGCTGGGTGATGTAGCCCTGCTCCTCGAGCACCGCCATGTCGTTGCGGATGGTCGCCGGGGAGACCCCCAGGTCGTGCCGCTCGGCGAGGGCCTTGCTGCCCACCGGGTCGTTGGTCGAGACGAAGTCCTGGACGATCGCCCGCAGGACCTCCAGGCGCCGTTCCTCGTGCGCCACGCGTACACCTCCCCGTACCGGTCGACGCCGCGTCGGCGGCTGGCACTCGCAGGGAGCGAGTGCCAGTTCAGTCTACGACCGGAGGTCCTCCCCGTCGCGCTCCTCGCGGCGGGTCGACGCACCCGACGGGGACGGCGGCGCACGAGGTCGGCCGTTAGGGTGGGACCGGTCGACCGCCCCCGCGCCGGGGCAGGAGAGCGGAGGTCGTTCCCTGATCTTCAAAGCGGTACGCGAGGGCCGTCCCTACCCCGACCACGGGATGACCACCAAGGACTGGGCGCTCATCCCGCCCCGGCAGGTGCGGCTGGACACGCTGGTGACGACCAAGCGGGAGCTGGCGCTCGACACCCTGCTCGCCGACGACTCCACCTTCTACGGCGACCTGTTCCCCCACGCCGTCCTCTGGCACGGCGAGCTCTACCTGGAGGACGGCCTGCACCGCGCCCTGCGGGCGGCGCTGCAGCAGCGCAACGTCATCCACGTCCGGGTGCTCGACCTCGACGCGCTCATGCCGGTGGCCCACCGGGCCGGCGGGGCGACCACCGAGACGCTGCCGGCCCAGCCGCCGGTGCCCGCGCCGCAGCCGCGCGGGCCGCACCCCCGCTAGCGCTACAGCCAGCCCTTCTCCTCGGCCACCCGGGCCGCCTCCACCCGGGTGCGCGCGCCGGTCTTGCCGATCGCCGAGGACAGGTAGTTGCGCACCGTGCCCTCGGACAGGAACAGCCGGCGGGCGATCTCGGCGACCGTCGCCCCGTCGGCGGCCTCGCGCAGCACGTCGGCCTCCCGGGCCGACAGCGGCGTGGCGCCGATCGCGAGCGCCGCGGCGGCGAGCTCCCGGTCGATGACCCGCTCCCCCGCCACCACGGCGCGGATGGCCTTCGCCAGCTCGGCGACCGGGGCGTCCTTGACCAGGAAGCCGGCCGCGCCCACCTCCATGGCCCGCCGCAGGAAGCCCGGCCGCCCGAAGGTCGTGAGGACGACGGCGCGCACCTCCGGCAGCGCGCCGGCCAGCGCGCGGGCGGCCTCCAGGCCGTCCATGCCGGGCATCTCGATGTCGAGCAGCGCGACGTCGGGCCGGTGCTCCCGGGCGGCGTCGACGACGGCGTCGCCGCGGCCGACCTCAGCCACCACCTCGAGGTCGTCCTCCAGGTCGAGCAGGGCCCGCAGCGCGCCGCGGACCATCGACTGGTCCTCGGCGATGAGCACCCGGATCACGGCGCGCCCACCCGGGTCGACGCCGGGGAGGTGACCGGGAGCCGGGCCCGCAGCCGGAAGCCACGGCCCGGGGCGGGGCCGCTCTCGACGGAGCCCCCCAGCGCCTCGACCCGCTCGGCGAGCCCGGCCAGCCCGGCGCCGCCGGTCGCCGTCCCCGCCGGGCCGTTCCCGTCGTCGGTGACCGTCAGCGTGGCGTCGGCGTCGGTGGTGGCGAGCTCGACGGTGACCGACCGCGCGCCGCTGTGCCGCAGCACGTTCGTCGTCGCCTCCCGCACCACCCAGCCGAGGGCGGCGTCGACCGCCGCGGGCAGCGCGGGCACCGCCGGGGCCTTGAGCCCGATGCCGGCCGCCGACAGGGCCGGGCGGGCCTCGGCCAGCGCCTGGCCGAGGCTGACCTGCCGGTAGCCGCTGACGGCGTCGCGCACCTCGGCCAGCGCGCGGCGGGCGGCGGCCTCGACGTCGGCCATCTCCTCCCGCGCCCGTGCGGGGTCGCGCTCGGCCAGCCGGCCGGCGAGCTCGCTCTTGAGCGCGATGAGCGACAGGCTGTGGCCGAGCAGGTCGTGCAGGTCGCGGGCGAAGCGCAGCCGCTCCTCGGCGACGGCGTTGCGGGCCAGCTCCTCCCGGGCCTCGGTGAGCTCGGCGTTGATCGACACCAGGTGCCGGGTGCCCTGCAGCGCGAAGGCGGTGAGCAGGCAGATCACCGGGAGGATGAACAGCTCGCCGAGCTGGCCGTGGGCCACCAGCACGGCCGCGCACACGGCCGCGGCCCCGACCACCGCCGGCGCGATCCAGCGCGTGGGCAGCGCGACCGAGACGGCGGCCGACACGTAGATCATCAGGCCGGCCCAGGGCGGCCCCTGCCAGACGGCGAGCGCGACGCCGAGGGCGACCACGACCACCAGCCGCGCCGCGACCGGCCCGCAGGGGCTGAAGGCCCGCCGGAACACGTCGAGGTAGACGACGGTGAAGGCCAGCAGCGCGAGCCCGGCCAGCACCGTCTCCCAGACCGGCCGGGGCGTGGAGACCAGGTCGACGACCGGGAACGCCTGGAACAGCAGCCAGGGCAGGGCCCAGCCGATCTGCTGCCGGCGTCCGCGTCCGTCCACGCCCCGGACGGTAGCCCGGCTCATCCCGCGACGGCGTGCAGCGGGCGGCGGCGTCCCACCAGGGTGGCGAGGCCCGCGAAGAGGGCGGTGAAGCCGAGCAGGGCGAGGATCGTCGGCAGGCCGGGCGCCGCGCCGGCGGCCACCTCCCGGCCGAGCTCGGCGTACCAGTACGACGGCATCCAACGGGCCACCGTCTGCAGCGCCGACGGGAAGACCTGGACCGGCACCCACAGCCCGCCGAGGGTCGCCAGCACCACGCCGAGGATGCCGACCGCGCCGCCGGCGGCCTTCTCGTCCAGGGCGAGGCCCACGAGGAGCCCGAGGGCGACGAACGCCACCGAACCGGCCCAGAGCACGCCCACGAGCGCCAGCCAGGTGCCCAGCGGCAGCTCGACGCCGTTGACGAAGCGGCCGACCAGCGCCACGACGACCAGGCTGGGCAAGGTCAGCAGCGCGCCGACGACCACGTCCACGGCCAGCACCGACCACGGCGGCACCGGCATCACCCGCAGCTGGCGCAGCCAGCCGGAGGCCCGGTCGAAGGAGAGCCGGATGGTCGCGCCCAGGGCGGCGCCGAGCGCGCCGTAGGCCATCATCGAGACGAGGAAGTTCCCGGCGTAGTCCTGGTACTGCGCGGCCGTGACGGCCTGCCCGCCGAAGACCTTCGTGAAGAAGACGGTGAACAGGGCCGGCAGCAGCACGGTGAAGAACAGGTACTGCTTGTTGCGCGCGATGCGGCGCAGCTGGAAGGCGAGCAGGGCGGTCATCGGACGGCTCCCGTGAGGGTGAGGACGGCGTCCTCGAGGCTGGCGCCGCGGACCTCGAGATCGGTCAGCGGGACGCCGTCGGCGAGGAGCGCGCGCAGGGTGGCCTCGGGGTCGGCGGTGGTGAGCGCGACGGTGTCGCCGCGGCGGTCGGTGGCGGTCACGCCGGGCACGTGGTCGAAGCGGCCGACGTCGGCCGTGGTGAACGAGATGGTCCGGCCCGCGGCGCGGGCCTTGACCTGCGCGGCGGGGCCGTCGGCCACGACCCTCCCACCGGCGACGACCACCACGCGGTCGGCGACGGCGTCGGCCTCCTCGAGGTGGTGGGTGGCGAAGACGACGGTGTGCCCGCGCCCGGCGAGCTCGCGCATCGTCGTCCAGAAGGCGCGGCGGCCCTCGACGTCCATGGCCGAGGTCGGCTCGTCGAGCAGCAGCAGCGGCGACTCGCCGGCCAGGGCGAGGGCGAGCAGCACGCGCTGGCGCTGGCCGCCGGAGAGCGCGTCGGTCGTGCGGCCGAGCAGGCCGTCGATGCCGGCGGTGGCGACCAGGTCGTCCAGCGGCCAGGCGTTCGGGTAGCTGCGGCGGGCCAGGTCGAGCAGCTCGCCGACGCGCGCCTCGCTGGGCAGCCCGCCGTGCTGGAGCATCGCGCCGACGCAGCCGGCGCGGACCGCGGCCGCCGGCGACCGGCCGAGCACCCGGATCGTGCCGGCCGCCGGCCGGAGCAGGCCGAGGACGGCGTTCACGGTGGTGGACTTGCCGGCGCCGTTGGGACCGAGCAGGGCGACGGTCTGGCCGCGCGGGATGGCGAGGTCGACGCCGTCGACGGCGACGGTGTCGCCGAAGCGGACGGTCAGCCCCGAGACGTCGAGGGCGAGCGGGATGGGCACGGCGTCGAGCCTGGCCGAGGCGACCCCCCCGGCGGCAGTGCGGGACGTCGTCGGTCCGCCCTGACATCCGTCATGCGGGGGTGCTCAGTCGGTCAGGTCCCGGACGACGGCGTCGGCGAGCAGCCGCCCGCGGTCGGTGAGGACGGCGCGGCCGCCGGCGTGCGCCGCCGGCTCCAGCAGGCCGTCGGCGACGGCGGCGGCGGCGCGGCGGCGGCCGGTGTCGGACAGCGCGGTGAGCGGGAGGCCGTCGCGCAGCCGCAGCCCGAGCATGATCGCCTCCAGCGCCCGGTCGGCGTCGTCGAGCCGCTCGCTGCCGGCGGCCGGGCTCTCGCCGCGGGTCAGCCGCTCGGCGTAGGCGGCCGGGTGCTTGACGTTCCACCAGCGCAGGCCGCCGACGTGGCTGTGCGCGCCCGGGCCGATCCCCCACCAGTTCGCGCCGGCCCAGTACAGCTCGTTGTGCCGGCAGCGGGCGGCGTCGCCGGTCGCCCAGTTGCTGACCTCGTACCACTCGAAGCCGGCCGTGCGCAGCGTCGCGTCGGCCTGCTCGTAGCGGTCGGCCAGGACGTCGTCGTCCGGCATCGGCAGCTCGCCGCGACGGATCCGCCGGGCCAGCCGGGTGCCCTCCTCGACGATGAGCGCGTAGGCGCTCACGTGGTCGACCGGAGCGGCGAGCACGGCGTCGAGCGAGGCCGCCCAGTCGGCGTCGGTCTCCCCCGGCGTGCCGTAGATGAGGTCGAGGTTGACGTGCTCGAAGCCGGCGGCGCGCGCCTCGTGGGCGGCCTCGACGGCCCGGCCGGGCGTGTGCCGGCGGTCGAGGACGGCGAGCACGTGCTCGGCGGCCGACTGCATGCCGAGGCTGACCCGGGTGTAGCCGGCCGCGCGCAGCCGCTCCAGCGACGCCGGGGTGACCGTCTCCGGGTTGGCCTCGGTGGTCACCTCGACGTCGCCGGCGACCGGGAACAGCCGGTGGACCTCGGCGAGGACGGCGGCCAGGTCGTCGGTGGGCAGCAGCGTGGGCGTGCCGCCGCCGACGAAGACGGTGCGCACCGTCGGGAGATCGGGGCCGAGGGCCGCCGCGGCGGCGCGCAGCTCGGCGATCGCCGTCCCCGCGTACTCCGACCGGTTGGCGCCGGGGCCCAGCTCCTCGGAGGTGTAGGTGTTGAAGTCGCAGTAGCCGCAGCGGGTGGCGCAGAACGGCACGTGCACGTACAGCCCGAAGGGCGTGGTGGCCAGGCCGTCGCGGGCGGTCTCCGGCAGCTCGAAGGTGTCCATCTGCTCCCAGTGTCCCCCGTCGGCGGCGCCGACCGGCAGGATCGGCGGCCGTGAGCGACGACGACGTCCTGAAGGTCACGGTCGAGCGCGGGGTGGCGACCCTGACCCTCGACTCCCCCGCCAACCGGAACGCCCTGTCCCGCGCGATGCGCGCGCAGCTGCGCGCCGCGCTGACCGAGGCGCTCGCCGACGACGCGGTGCGGGTGGTCGTGCTCGACCACACCGGGCGGGTGTTCTGCTCCGGCATGGACCTGTCCGAGGCCGCGGGGGGCGGCGTGCAGGACCAGGGGGTGCGCGAGTTCCCCGAGATCCTCGAGGCGATCTGGTCGTCGCCGAAGCCGGTGCTGGCCGCCGTCCGCGGCCCGGCGCGGGCCGGCGGGGTCGGGCTGCTGGCCGCGTGCGACGTGGTGGTCGCGGGGCGGTCGGCCACGTTCGCGTTCAGCGAGGTCCGGATCGGCGTCGTGCCCGCGGTCATCTCGGCGGTGGTGCTGCCGCGGATGGTGCCGCACGTCGCGCACCGGCTGATGCTCACCGGTGAGGTGTTCGACGCCGCCGCCGCGGCGGCCGGCGGGCTGGTCGACCTGGTCACCGCCGACGACGAGGTCTCCGCGGTGGTCGCGCAGCAGGTCGGCGCGCTGGCGGCCGGCGCGCCCGCGGCGCTGGCCGAGACCAAGGGGCTGCTGCGCGCCGGCGCTCCTCCCCTGCGGTTCGACGAGCTGCTGGAGCTCTCGGCCCGGTTCTTCGCGAGCGAGGAGGGCCAGGAGGGCATCGCGGCCTTCCGGGAGAAGCGGCCCGCCAGGTGGGTACCGGCGTCCTAGTGCTCTGCCCACCCTGGTGGGCGGAGCACTAGCAGCGGAGCACTAGCACCGGCACACTCCTGCCATGACCGAGCGGCGCGACGACGAGCGCTTCCGGCACCTGCCCGAGCCGGTGCGGCCCGAGGACCTGGTCGAGACGACCGACGTGTCCACGCTGCCGGTGCGCGACGAGGAGACCGAGCAGCGCGAGGCCTTCCTGCGCGGCGGCCGGCTGACCGGGCTCAGCGCAGCCGGCGGGAGTTGTCCGGCAGCCGCTGGGTCACCCCTCGGGCGTCGAGCCACTCCATCAGCGGGACGGCGACCCGGCGGCTGGTGCCCCACGCCTGACGGGCCTGGCTCAGGGTGAACGGCGCGGGCAGGCCGGCCAGCGCGGCGCGGGCCGGGCCCTGCACGTCGGGCGCGAGGTAGACGCCGTCGGCGATCCGCACCAGCTGGCCGTCCCGCACCGCCGCCGCCAGCTCCCGCGGGCCGAGCCCCGCCGCGGCCAGCTCACCGGCCTCGGGAGCGGCGAACGGAGCGTCCGCCAGCCGCGCCCGCAGCTGGTCCACCGCGCGCTGCACGGCCGGCGGCAGGCCCGCGGACGCCTCGACCACGCGCCCGTCGCGCAGCGCCAGCGGCGGCCGCACGACGGCTCCGACCAGCTGGGCGTCGGGCAGCTCCAGCGCGCGCCGCACGACGTCGACCGGCGGGCCCGGCTCGAGCGGCCGCAGCTGCCGGTACCGGGCCACCACGCCGGGCAGCCGGGCGCCCAGCTCGTCGAGCACCCCGGGTGCCACCAGCCACGGCCCGACCGTCGTCGTCCCCTCGGGCACCGGCCAGCCCATCGCCGCGAAGTCGTCGGCCAGCACGACGCGCCGCCGGGCCAGGTCGGCGACCGCGCCCGCCGCCCCCGGCAGCTGGGCGGCCAGCTCCGCCGCGCGCTGCCGGGCGGCGCCGCGCCGGCGCAGCTCCGGCGGGGCGACGTCCCGCACGTCGGCGCCGACCACCCGCCGGGTGCCCGGATCGCGCACCAGCAGCCGGTCCCCCACCCGCAGCGGCAGCGGCGCGGCCAGCCGCAGCCGCAGCGCGCTGCCCTCCAGCGGCCGCAGCCGCGCGGCCACCGTCGCCGACCCGACGTGCACCACCGGCTCCGCGGGCAGCCGGTCCTCCGGCACCGCGTCGAGGGTGACGTCGACCTGGTCGGTGCGGCGGAAGGCGCCGGGGGTGAGCAGCGCGTCGCCGCGGGAGAGCTCCTCGAGCGCGACGCCGCGCAGGTTGAGCGCCACGCGCGCGGTGGCGGCGGCCCGCTCCACCGGCTCGCCGAGGGAGTGCACGCCCCGGACGACGACCTCGCGGTCGGCCAGCTCCAGCCGGTCGCCGGGCGCGACGGCGCCGGCGGCCAGCGTGCCGGTGACCACGGTGCCGGCGCCGCGGATGGTGAACGCCCGGTCGACCCACAGCCGCACCGGCGCCGCGCGGTCGGGCGCGGGCAGGGCCGCCAGCACCCGGTCGAGGGCGGCGGCGACGTCGGCGACGCCCGCGCCGGTGACCGCGCTGACCGCCACCGCGGGCACGTCGCGCATGGACGTCGTCGCCAGCCGCCGGCGCGCGTCGGCCAGCACCGGCGCCGGGTCGGCCAGGTCCGCCTTGGTGACGGCGAGCAGCGCGTGCCGCACCCCGAGGGCGTCGAGGACGGCGACGTGCTCGGCGGTCTGCGCCGACCAGCCGTCGTCGGCGGCGACCACCACCAGCGCCGCGGGCACCGGGCCGACGCCGGCGAGCATGTTGCCCACGAAGCGCTCGTGGCCCGGCACGTCCACCACCGCGAGCCGCCGGCCCGACGGCAGCGTCGTCCAGGCGAAGCCGAGGTCGATGGTCAGCCCCCGGCGGCGCTCCTCCTCCCAGCGGTCGGGCTCCATGCCGGTGAGCGCCCGCACCAGGGTGGACTTGCCGTGGTCGACGTGGCCGGCGGTGGCGATCACGTCCACGCGCGGGCCACCTCCAGCACCGCGCCGGCCAGCGCCTCGTCGTCGGCCGGGAGCAGGCTGCGCAGGTCGAGCAGCGTGCGGTCGTCGGTCAGGTGGCCGACCACCGGCGGCACCCCCAGCCGCAGCGGCTCGGCGAAGGACGGCGGCAGCGAGACCGCCGCGCTGGGCAGCGGGTGCTCGGGCGCCCCTCCCCCGCCCACCCGGGCCTCGCTGTCCACCGCCCGGGCGTCGACCCCGGCCGCGGCGAGCCGCCCGGCGAGCGCGCGGGCGCGGGCCCGCAGCCCCTCGACGTCGGCGGCGAGCATCGCGCGCACCGGCGGCGTGGGCCCGCGCAGCGTCGCCTCGAGCGCGGCCAGCGTGGTCTTGTCGACCCGCAGCGCCCGGTACAGCGGGTGCCGGCGCAGCCGCTGCACGAGGTCGGCGCGGCCGAGGACCAGGCCGGTCTGCGGTCCGCCGAGCAGCTTGTCGCCGCTGGCCAGCACGAGGTCGGCGCCGTCGGCCAGGGTCGACTGCAGGTCGGGCTCGTCGGGCAGCGCGGGGTGCGGGGCGGGCAGGCCCGAGCCGACGTCGGCCACCAGCGGCACGCCGCTGCCGTGCAGCGCGGCCGCCAGCTCCCGCACCGGCACCGAGCGGGTGAAGCCGCGGACGACGAAGTTCGACGGGTGCACCTTCAGCACGGCGCCGGTGTCGTCGTGCAGCGCGTCGCGGTAGTCGTCCACGGTGACCCGGTTCGTCGTCCCCACCTCGCGCAGCCGGGCGCCGGTCGAGGCGAGCAGCTCGGGGATGCGGAAGCCGTCGCCGATCTCGACCAGCTCGCCGCGGGCCAGCACCAGCTCGCGCCCCTGGCCGAGCGCGGTGGCGACGAGCGCCAGGGCGGCGGCGCAGTTGTTCACCACGATCGCGGCCTCGGCGGCGGGGACGGCGGCCAGCAGCGCGGCGATCGCCGCCTCCCCGCGCGGGCCGCGGCGGCCGGAGGGCAGGTCCAGCTCGACGTCGGTCGTGCCGCCGGCGGCGGCCATGGCGGCGACGGCGGCCGGCGACAGCGGGGACCGGCCGAGGTTGGTGTGCACCAGAACTCCGGTGGCGTTGAGCACCGGGCGCAGGCTGCTCGCGGTCGGCGGCAGCGACTCCAGGACGGCGGCGACCGCGGCCGCGGGCGCCAGCTCGCCGGCCCGGATCCGGTGCTGGACCTCCTGCACGGCCCGCTTCACCAGGGCCCGGTCGAGCGCCTCGGCCGCCGCGGCGAGCGCCGGCTCGGCGAGCAGCGCGTCGGTGCGGGGCACCTGCCGGCGCGGGTCGGTGATCACCACGCCCGAAGCGTAGGCGCGGGAGGGAGGTGGCGGAGGCGGACGGGAATCGAACCCGCCTGACCGAGCTGCTCGGTCACGTCGGCTTTAGAGGCCGCGGGGGCCACCAGGCACCCTGACGCCTCCGCCGGGCAGCCTACGTGGCGGTCGGCCGCGCAGAACTGTCGGTGCCCCCCGTCACCATCCCGGCATGGCCCGCACCGAGCACCGCCCCGCCGCGACGCTGCCGCCGCTCGCCCTCACCCCCGAGGAGGCCGCGGCCGTCGCCGTCGCCCTCGCCGCGCAGCCCGACGGCGCCTACGCCGACGCCGGCCGGGGCGCGCTGGAGAAGGTCCTCGACGTCCTCGAGCCCGACCCGCAGCGCCGCGCGCAGCTGCTGGCCACCAGCTTGTGGGTCAGCGCCGAGGCCGGCCGGTCGGCCGAGATGCGCGCCGTCGTCGAGCAGGCCGTCGCCCGGCACCGGGTGCTCGTCCTGCGCTACCGCGACGGCAAGGGGCAGGCGACGCGCCGCGAGGTGGAGCCGCAGCTGCTGGCCCGCAGCAGCGACCACTGGTTCCTGGTGGCGTGGTGCCGGGAGCGGCAGGCGCCGCGCTGGTTCCGCGAGGACCGCGTCGAGGCCGTCGAGCTCACCACCGAGCCCGCGCCCCGCCGCGACCCGGCGCTGTTCGGCGCCCCCTCGCGCACCCACCCGGCCGGCCGTGCGCTCGGCCGCACCGCGCCGCCGGCCCGGCCGGGCACCCCGCCGCGGCTGACCGTGCTGCCGGGCGGGAAGTCCTGATCCGCGCATAGATTCGGGCGGTGACCAGCGCGCCCGCCACCATCCGGCTGACCCAGTACGCGCACGGCGGGGGCTGCGCCTGCAAGATCCCGCCCGGCGAGCTCGAGGCCGTCGTCGCCGGGCTCACCGCCGGCGGACCCGCCGCCCCGGCCGCCGAGCTCGTCGTCGGCCTCGACGACGGCGACGACGCCGCGGTCGTGCGGATCGCCGGCGGCCAGGGCCTCGTGCTCACCACCGACTTCTTCACCCCGGTCGTCGACGACGCGTACACCTTCGGGCGGATCGCGGCGGCCAACGCGCTCTCCGACGTCTACGCCATGGGCGGCACCCCCGTGCTGGCGGTGAACCTGCTCGGCTGGCCGCGCGACGTGCTGCCCGCCGAGCTGGCCGCCGAGGTGCTGCGCGGCGGCCTCGACGTGGCCCGGGAGGCCGGCTGCCACGTCGGCGGCGGCCACTCGATCGACGACCCCGAGCCCAAGTACGGCATGGCGGTGACCGGCCTGGTCGACGTCGACCGGGTGATCCGCAACGACGCCGCGGTCGCCGGCACGCCGCTGTCGCTGACCAAGCCGCTGGGCGTCGGCGTCCTCAACAGCCGGCACAAGCAGACCGGCGAGGTCTCCGAGGAGGCGGTCGCCTCGATGACCGCCCTCAACCGCGAGGCGGGCCGGGCGGCGGTCGCGGCCGGCATCCGGGCCGGCACCGACGTCACCGGCTTCGGCCTGCTCGGCCACCTCTACAAGATGGCCCGGGCCAGCGGCGTGACGGCGGTGGTCGACGCCGCCGCCGTCCCGTACCTGGCCGGCGCCCGGGAGGCGCTGGCGGCCGGCTTCGTCTCCGGCGGCACCCGCCGCAACCTCGACTGGGTGCGCCCGCACGCCGACCTCTCGGCGGTCGACGAGGGCGAGGCGCTGCTGCTCGCCGACGCGCAGACCTCCGGCGGGCTGCTGCTCGGCGGCGAGGTGCCCGGCGCCCCGGTGATCGGCGAGTTCGTCCCCCGCCAGGACGCGGTCGTGGTCGTTCGTTAGCTTGCGGGTCATGCTCGCTGCCTTCGTCTCGACGCCCGCACCGAAGGACCCGCTCTCCGTGCTGGAGATCGGGGAGCGCCCCGAGCCGGAGGCGCCCGACGGCTGGACGACGGTCCGGGTCAAGGCGGTCTCGCTCAACCACCACGACCTGTTCAGCCTGCGCGGGGTGGGCCTGCCGCAGGAGCGGATGCCGATGATCCTCGGCACCGACGCCGCCGGGCTCGACGAGGACGGCAACGAGGTCGTCGTCCACGGCGTCGTCGCCAGCCCCGGCTGGACCGGTGACGAGACGCTCGACCCCAAGCGCACGCTGTTCAGCGAGCTGCACCAGGGCACGATGGCCGAGCGGGTCGCCGTCCCCCGGCGGAACCTGCTGCCCAAGCCGGCCGAGCTGTCCTTCGCCGAGGCGGCCTGCCTGCCCACCGCCTGGCTGACCGCCTACCGGATGCTGTTCGTGCGGTCCGGCCTGCGGCCCGGGCAGACGGTGCTGGTGCAGGGCGCGAGCGGCGGCGTCGCCACCGCGCTGATCGCGCTGGGCACGGCCGCCGGCTACCGGATCTGGGTGACCGGCCGCAGCGAGGAGAAGCGGCAGGCGGCCCTGGCCCTCGGCGCCGACCAGGCCTTCGAGACCGGGGCCCGGCTGCCCGAGCGCGTCGACGGCGTCATGGAGACCGTCGGCGAGGCCACCTGGTCGCACAGCGTCAAGTCGCTCAGGCCGGGCGGCGTGCTGGTGACCTCGGGCGCGACCACCGGCTTCAACCCCGGCGCGGAGCTCAACCGGGTGTTCTTCACCCAGCTGTCGGTCATCGGCTCCACCATGGGGACCCGGGACGAGCTCGAGGACCTCGTCCAGATGTGCCGGGTCACCGGCGTCCGGCCGCAGATCGACGTGGAGCTGCCGCTGCCCCGGGCACGCGAGGGCTTCGCGCGCATGCTCGAGGGGCGGACGAACGGGAAGATCGTCTTCACCCTCTGAGCGCGAGTCCTCAGACCCGGACCTCGGCGCCCTGGAGGACGAGCCCGCGGACCTCGAACTCCTCCGGCGGCGGGGCCGCGGGCAGCGGTGCGCCGCCCGAGAGCTCGGCCATCAGCGGGAAGACGACCTCGGCGTTGTAGCGGTCGAACACCTCCCGCGACTCCCAGACCTCCAGGACCTGGAAGCCGCCCGCGGTGGGCCGCGCGACGTGCAGCAGCAGCCCCGCGGCCGCTCCGGGGAAGCGGCGGAGGAGTTCCGCGTGGAGGGCGTCGTACACCTCGATCGGCGCCGGCACGTCGGTGACGATCCCCACGGGCATGGGAGCCTCCGCTCGGGTTGCGGCCCGGTCCGGCGGTCCGCCGGACCGGGGCCCACCGTAGTGCCGCGCGCCGCTCGGAGGTCGCGCGTCCGGCGGGGGGTCGACTCGTCGTGCACCGGACCGAGCGCTCCTCCACGAATCGCCGCGCCAGCGGCTACCGTCGCGGCGTGCCCCGCCCTCGGACCGTGGACGACGAGGCGATCCTCGCCGCGACCGCCGCTGCGGTCGGGGAGGTCGGGCCGTCCCGCCTCACGCTCGCCGACGTCGGCACCCGCGTCGGGCTGGCGCCCGCCACGCTGCTGCAGCGGTTCGGCTCCCGGCGCGGGCTCCTGCTCGCCCTCGCGGCGCACGACGTCGACGCCGCACCGCGGCGGATCCGCGCCGCCGCCACCGGTGACCGCAAGCTGGCCGGTCTGGTCGAGGTGCTCAGCGACGAGGCGGCCGCGCTCCGGACCCCGGCGGAGTTCGCGAACCACCTGTCCCTCCTGCTGCTGGACCTCTCCGACCCCGAGTTCCAGGCCCTGGCCCGTCGTCACGCGCAAGGGGTCCTGGCCGCCGTCGTCGACGTGCTGACCGCGGCCCGGGACGCCGGCGAGCTGCCGGACGACACCGACCCCGACGCGCTGGGCTCCCTCGTCCACGCGACCTACAACGGCGCCCTGGTGTCCTGGGGCCTCGACCCGGACGGCCGGCCTGCGGAGGCCGTCGCCCGGCGGCTGGACGCCCTGCTCGGCCTCGTCCGCCGCAGCTGACCCCTCCTCCCGCGGCCGGCGCGGATAGAGCGCGCACGGGGTTGATAGTAAATGGTCGTTCGTTTACATTCAGCGGCGCAGGCCCACCGACCCCTCCGCCCCCGAGGAGCTCCTGATGGCCGGAAGCAGAGCCACCATGACCCGCAGCGACCGGCTCGCCGTCGGCGTGCTGTGCGCAGCCCAGTTCATGCTGATCGTCGACGTCGTCGTCGTGAACGTCGCCCTGCCCACCCTGCGCGGTTCGCTCGGCCTGCCCGACACCCAGCTCGCGCTGACCGCGGTCGCCTACACCGTCACGTTCGGCAGCCTGCTCATCGCCGCCGGCCGTTCCGGTGACGTGCTCGGCCGGCGTCGCCTGTTCGTGACCGGCCTCGTCGTCTTCACCGCGTCGTCGCTGCTGGTCGGGCTGGCCCAGGCGCCGTGGCAGTTCTTCGCCGCCCGGGCGCTGCAGGGTGTTGGGGCCGCACTGGTCAGCCCGAACGCGCTCGCGCTGCTCCTCGCCCGCTTCGACAGCACGGCCGCGCGCAACGCGGCGCTCGGGGCGTGGGGAGCCGTCGGCGCCGGTGGCGCGATCGCCGGCCAGGTGCTCGGCGGTGTCGTGCTGGACACGCTCGGGTGGCGGTGGATCTTCTACCTGCACCTGCCGGTGGGGATCGCCGCGGTCGTCCTGGCGCTGCGCGTCCTGCGGGAGTCCCGGGTGCCCGGCGACCGCCTGCCCGTCGGCGGCGCCGTCCTCCTCGTGGCCGGCCTCGTGCCCGCCGTCCTCGCGATCGCGTCGCTGCCCGACCGCGGGCTGCGTGGTCCGACCCTGCTCCTGCTGGCGATCGCCGCGGCGGTCCTGGGGGCCTTCGTCCTGCAGCAGCGCCGGGCGTCGGCGCCGCTCGTCGACGGGCGACTCCTCCGCGCGCCCGGCGTGCTGACCGGGAACCTGGTCCTCGCGACGTCGGCCGCCACGGTCGCCGCCTGCCTGTTCTTCACGACGCTGTACCTCCAGGTGGTGCTCGGCTGGTCCGCCCTCGCCGTCGGTCTGGCCTTCGCGCCGATCACCGGCCTGATCATGGCGCTGTCGCCGATCGCGGCCAGGCTCGTGACCAGCCGCGGCGTGCGGGTGCCGCTGGTGGCCGGCCTGCTCCTGAGCGCCGCCGGCATGCTGCTGCTCAGCGCGATGAGCGTCTCCGGCTCGTACTGGACCGACGTCCTGCCGGCGCTGCTGCTGGTCGGCACCGGCAGCGCGCTGAGCTACGCGCCGGTGTTCGTCGCGGCGACGGCCGCGGTGCCCCCCGCCGACCGGGGCGCCGCCGCCGGCGTGGTCAACACGTCGCAGGAGCTCGGCCCGGCGCTCGGGCTGGCGGGCATCGCGGGGGTGGCCGGGGCGGTGACCGGCGCCGCGGGCACCGCGCCCGGGCTCCTCGACGGGTTCCGCGCCGGGCTCTGGACCGCGGCCGCGCTGACCGCCGTCGCCGCGCTCGCCGCCGTCCGGCTCCCCGCGGGCCTCGGCCGGCAGGCCGCGCCGGACGCCGGCGAGGCGCTGGAGCCCGAAGCCGCCTGACGCGCCGCGCTCAGCCCACCGGTCGGGCGCGGGGCGCCCGGAGCAGCACGAGCGCGGCGACGGCGGCCAGCGCGGCGGCGACCGCCGCGCCCGCGAAGACGGTGTGCAGCTGGGTGAGGACGGCGGCGTCGGTGGCCGCGTCGTAGGCGGGGCAGTCGGCGGGCGTGCGCGGGCAGAGCTCGACCGGCGAGCCGATCGCGGCCACCTCGGCGGTGAACCGGCGCAGCGCCACCGCGGTGAGCAGTGAGAGCCCGACGAGCATGCCGACCGTGCGGGCCACCACGGCGAGCGCCCCGGCGCTGCCGTGCACGGCCGGGCCGGTCACGTCCAGCAGGACGGCGTTGACCGGCGCGATCGCCAGCCCGAAGCCGAGCCCGGCGGCGAGCAGGACGGCCCAGGAGCCGGCGCCGTCCAGCGACCGCTCGTCCCACTGGGTCATCGCCGCCAGCGCGAGCGCCGTGAGCGCCGTGCCCACTGCCGCCACCACCCGCGGCGGCACCCGCCGGCACAGCCAGCCGCCGGCCACGGCGCCGACCGGGACGGCGACCAGCAGCCGCAGCAGCACCAGCGCCGCGCCGAACTGGTCGCCGGGCGTCGTGGTGGCGCGGGCGAAGAGGGGCACGTCGACCAGTGCGGCCACGAGCGCGACGCCGACGAGCAGGTTGACCAGCAGGGCGCCCCAGGCCCCGACCGGCCGCAGCGCCGCCAGCGGCAGGACCGGGTCGGCGGCGCGCCGCTCGTGCACCACGAAGGCGACCGCCGCGAGCGCGGCGACTGGCAGCAGCACCGGCCCGTGCGCGACCACCTGGGTGGTGGGGTCGGCGGCGGCGAAGGCCCACACCAGGCAGCCGAGGGCCACCACGACCAGCAGCGAGCCGACGACGTCCACCTCGCGGGCCAGCCGCCGCAGCCCGCGGAGGGGCAGCACGGCGCCGTCGGGGTGGGTCAGCGCGCGCACCACCGTGGCCAGGCCGGCGGCGGCCGCGGTCAGCACCAGCGGGGTCGACGCCGGGACGGCGCCGAGCACCGGGACGTAGAGCAGGCCCAGGGTGACGTCCTCGGCCAGCGCGGCGGGCTCGGCCAGCTGCAGGCCGAGCGCGACCGACGCGAGGGCGGCCAGGGCGAGGCCGACCGGGTCGGGGCGGCGGGCCCGGCCGGTGACCAGCACGCCGGCGGCGAGGCCGAGGCCGAGCAGCAGGTTGAGCCAGAAGATCGCCCGCCAGTCGGAGACGGCGAGCACCGCGGCGCCGGCCAGCGGGCCCAGGACGGCGCCGGCCTCCTGCACCGCGCCGACGACGCCGAGCGGGAGGGCGCGGCGCTCGGGCGGCCAACGGTCGGCCACCAGGGCGAGCGTGGCCGGCACCAGCCCGCCGGCGCCGACGCCCTGCAACACCCGGCCCGCGACGGCGGGACCCAGGGAGACCGCGGTGGCGGTGAGCAGCGAGCCCAGCGCGAACAGCAGCAGGCAGCCGACCAGCACCGGCGCCCGCCCGCGCAGGTCGGCCAGCCGGCCGAGCAGCGGCAGGGTGGCGGTGTAGCCGAGCAGGAAGCCGCCGACGACCGGCGTGGCCTTCTGCAGCTCGTCGATGCCGACGCCGACCCCGGTGAGGATGTCGGGCAGGGCGAGGACGACGACGTAGGTGTCGGCCGCAGTGACGAGGACGGCGAGGGTCGCGAGGACGACGGCGGTCAGGCCGGGGACCGCGGGGGCCGTCGCCGGCTCAGCCGGTGGGCGGCGCGCTGATCTCGACATCGGCCCCGAAGTCGCTGAGCTCGAGGGTGTAGGTGCCGTCGTCCTCGGCGGTGAAGAACGGCCCGGTGAGCTCGGCGCGCCGCAGCTCGCCGCTCTCGGTGGCGACGGCGAAGCGGGCCTGCACCGCACGATCGGGGTCCTGGCTGGTGAGCAGGTCGGCGACCAGCTGGCCGGGGAGCTCGGCGGTCACCTCGCGGACCACCTCGCCGTCGACCCGCCGCTCGTCGCCGAGCTCGGCGTTCTCGGCCTGCCCGAGCAGCTGGGAGATGCCGGTGTCGGGGTCGAGCAGCGCGCCGGGGTCGCCGAAGCCGAACTGCGCCGGGTCGATCTCGCTCCAGGTCTGCACGAAGGGCAGCTGGGCGTAGACGGTGCCGTCGATCGAGACGACCTCGAGGTCGGCGGTGGCCCCGGCGGTCTGCACCTGCAGCGTGCCCTGGAACGACGCCGGTCGGAGGATGTCCCCCTCCCCGCCGACCAGCAGGGTGCCGGTGGCGGGAGCGCCGTCGCTGCTGAGCACGAAGTGGGCGCTGTCGGCGGCGTCGAGGGTCGTCTCCGCGCGCTCGAGCAGGTCGGGCGCGGACTCGTCGGAGCCGCCGCCGCACCCGGCGAGGACGAGCCCGGCGGCGAGCAGCGCGGCGCCGGCGCGGCGCAGCAGCATGACGACCTCCCCGTTGCCAGGAGGGGCCCCGGCCTACCGCGGGGACGGTAGCGCGCGCCGCGGCGCGCGGGACCCACCGACGCCCCGTCGCGGGCCAGACTGCGCCGGGTGGAGGTCCTGTTCATCGCCAGCGTCAGCGTCGTCGCGGCGGACCCGCCGGAGAGCCGGCGGCTCCTCGTCGAGGCCCTGGGCCTGCCGCTCGAGCGCCTGGAGGGCGAGTACTTCGCCAGCGAGCGGATCGGGGGCAGCAAGCACTTCGGGGTCTGGCCGCTGGCCGAGGCCGCGCAGGCGTGCTTCGGCACCGGCACCTGGCCGGCCGACCGCCGCGTGCCGCAGGTGAGCATCGAGTTCGAGCTGGCCGACGCCGACGCCGTGGCGCGCGGCGCGGCCGAGCTGCAGGAGGCGGGGTTCCCGCTGCTGCACGGCGCGCGCACCGAGCCGTGGGGGCAGACGGTGGCCCGGCTGCAGTCGGTGGACGGGTGCGTCGTCGGGCTGTCCTACGCGCCCTGGCTGCACTGACGCCCGCGCGGTCAGGCGCGGGTGGCGGTCCGGGCGGCGATCCGCCGGGCCAGCTTGGGCTGGTCCTTGAGCGGGAGGAACGGCAGGACCGGCTCGAGCTCGGGCAGCCGGGCCTGCTGGGTGGTCACGATCCGGAAGGCCTCCCCGACCGTCACCCCGTGGTCGGGGCGCGCGACGACCTGCACGTCGTCGCCGGCGGCGAGCTCGCCGGTCTCGAGGACCCGCAGGTAGGCGCCGGTGGCGCCGCGCGCGGCGAAGCGCTTGACCAGGTCGGGGACGCCCCAGTACTCGGCGAAGTTGGCGCACGGGGTGCGCCACGCGGTCACCTCGAACAGCGCGGTGCCGATGCGCCACCGCTCGCCGATCACCGCCGCGTCGAGGTCCAGGCCGCTGGTGCGCAGGTTCTCGCCGAAGCGGCCGGCCGGCAGCTCGCGGCCGAGCTCGCGCTCCCACCACGCGGCGTCCTCCTGGGCGTAGGCGTAGACCGCCTGCCCCTCGCCGCCGTGGTGCTTCTTGTTGACCTGCACGTCGCCGTCGAGGCCGAGCGGGTGGACCGCGACCCGGCCGGCCACCGGCTTCTTGTCGATGCCGCTGCGCCGGGTGGGCAGCCGGTAGAGGTCGGCGCCGGAGACGCAGACAGCCTCGACGCGGCCGCTCACCTCCCGGCCGCTCACTTCTTCGCGGAGGACTGCTCGGACGAGTTGGACAGGGCGGCGACGAAGGCCTCCTGCGGCACCTCGACGCGGCCGACCATCTTCATCCGCTTCTTGCCCTCCTTCTGCTTCTCCAGCAGCTTGCGCTTGCGGGTGATGTCACCGCCGTAGCACTTGGCGAGCACGTCCTTGCGGATGGCGCGGATGGTCTCGCGGGCGATCACCCGGCTGCCGACGGCGGCCTGGATCGGCACCTCGAACTGCTGCCGCGGGATGAGCTCGCGCAGCTTGCCGGCCATCATCACGCCGTAGCTGTAGGCCTTGTCCTTGTGCACGATCGCGCTGAAGGCGTCGACCGGCTCCCCCTGCAGCAGGATGTCGACCTTGACCAGCTGCGCCTCCTGCTCGCCGGCCTCGGCGTAGTCGAGGGAGGCGTAGCCGCGGGTGCGCGACTTCAGGGCGTCGAAGAAGTCGAAGATGATCTCGCCGAGGGGCAGCGTGTAGCGCAGCTCGACGCGCGACTCGGACAGGTAGTCCATGCCGGTGAGGCTGCCGCGGCGGCTCTGGCAGAGCTCCATGATCGTGCCGGTGTAGTCGCTCGGCGCGATGATCGTGGCGTTGACCACCGGCTCGAAGACCTTGTCGATCTTGCCGCTCGGCCAGTCGCTGGGGTTGGTCACCGTGTGCTCGGTGCCGTCCTCCATGATCACGCGGTAGACGACGTTGGGCGCGGTGGAGATGAGGGAGAGACCGCCCTCGCGCTCGAGCCGCTCGCGCACGATCTCCAGGTGCAGCAGGCCGAGGAAGCCGACGCGGAAGCCGAAACCCAGCGCCGCGGAGGTCTCGGGCTCGTACACCAGCGCGGCGTCGTTGAGCAGCAGCTTGTCCAGGGCCTCGCGCAGCAGCGGGTACTCGCTGCCGTCGATCGGGTAGAGGCCGGAGTAGACCATCGGCTTGGGGTCCTGGTAGCCGCCGAGCGCCTCGGCCGCCGGGGTGCTCAGCAGCGTGACCGTGTCGCCGACACGCGACTGGCGGACGTCCTTCACGCCGGTGATGAAGTAGCCGACCTCGCCGACGCCGAGGCTGTCCACCGGCTTGGGCTCCGGGGAGATGACGCCGATCTCGAGCAGCTCGTGGGTGGCGCCGGTGGACATCATCTTGATCCGCTCGCGGGCGGAGATGCGCCCGTCGACGACGCGGACGTAGGTGATGACCCCGCGGTAGATGTCGTAGACCGAGTCGAAGATCAGCGCGCGGGCCGGGCCCTCCGCCTTGCCGGTGGGCGCCGGGATCTCCGCGACGATCTTGTCGAGCAGCGCGGGCACGCCCTCGCCGGTCTTGCCGCTGACCCGCAGCACGTCGTCGGGGTCGCAGCCGATGATGTGCGCGAGCTCCTCGGCATACCGCTCGGGCTGCGCCGCCGGCAAGTCGATCTTGTTGAGCACCGGGATGATGTGCAGGTCGTTCTCGAGCGCCAGGTAGAGGTTGGCCAGCGTCTGCGCCTCGATGCCCTGGGCGGCGTCGACGAGCAGCACGGCGCCCTCGCAGGCGGCCAGCGAGCGGGACACCTCGTAGGTGAAGTCGACGTGGCCCGGGGTGTCGATCATGTGGAGGACGTGGTCGACCCCGTCCACCGCCCACGGCAGCCGCACGTTCTGGGCCTTGATGGTGATGCCGCGCTCGCGCTCGATGTCCATCCGGTCGAGGTACTGGGCGCGCATCTGCCGTGCCTCGATGATCCCGGTGACCTCGAGCATCCGGTCGGCCAGCGTCGACTTGCCGTGGTCGATGTGGGCGATGATGCAGAAGTTCCGGATGCGGGCCGGGTCGGTGGCAGCGGGAGTCGTCACAGTGCTGCCATCGTCCCACGGGACCGCCGACGGTTCACCGACCGGCGCGGCGGGGTGCCGGACGGCGGATCGGCCCGGGGTGGGACGGCTCGTCGAACGCTGGTATCTTGGCAGGCCGGTCCGCGTGCGCACGTGCGCCCGGACGTTGGACAGCAGGCATTCCCTTCCAGACACCGAGGCTCACGCGTGGCGAACATCAAGTCCCAGATCAAGCGGATCAAGACCAACGAGCGGCGGCGGCAGCGCAACGTCGCGGTCAAGTCCGCCCTGAAGACGGCGGTCCGGCGGTTCCGCACCGCTGCCGACGCCGGGGACGCCGAGGCTGCGGCCACCGCGCTGGCGACCGCCAGCAAGGCGCTCGACAAGGCCGCCAGCAAGGGCATCATCCACAAGAACCAGGCCGCCAACCGCAAGTCGGGCATGGCCAAGCAGCTCGCCGGCCTCCAGGGCTGACGCGCCGCCGCTCTCCGCACGAGCCCTCGTCCCCGCCGGGACGGGGGCTCGTCGCGTTCCCGGGGGTGTGCGCGGCTCAGCGCCCCCGGACGGCGCGGTCCCGCCGGGTCTCGGTGCGGATCTCGATGATCCGGCGCACCGCCCGCTCGAGGGCGTAGTCGGCGCTGGCGGCCGCGCCCTTGACGTCGGCGTTGAGCTCGGCCGTCACGCCGATGGCCCGCTGCAGCCCGTCGATGCTCCAGCCGCGCGACTGCGCCTGGGCGCGCTTGACCTTCCACGGCGGCATCTTCAGCGTGCGCGCGAGGTCGCCGGGGTTGCTGCTGCTCAGGCTCGCCACCCGGGCCGCCGTCCGCACGCCGTCGGCGATCGCGTCGGCGATGAGGACGTGCGCGACGCCGCGCTCCAGCGCCCAGCGCAGCGTCTCCACCGCCCCCTGACGGTCGCCGACCAGCACCTTCTCGGCGACCGTGAAGCCGGTGACCTCGGCCTGCCCGCGGTGGAAGCGCGCGACCGCGTCGGCGTCGATGGTGCCGCCGAAGTCGGAGACCAGCTGGCTCGCCGCCGAGGAGAGCTGCCGCAGGTCGTTGCCGACCGCCTCGACCAGCGCGGCGAGCGCGTCGGGGGTGATCCGCCCGCCGGCGGACCGCACCTCGTTGCGCACGAACGCCGCCCGGTCGCCGGGTGAGGTGATCTTGGCGCACTCGTCGACCGCCGCGCCTGCGGCCTTGAAGGCCTTGACCAGCGCCTCGTTGCGCTTGCCGCCGGCGTGCACGATCACCAGCGTGAGGTCTGGGTCGGGGTCCTTGGTGTAGGCGGTGAGGGCGTCGGCCAGGGCGCCGGCCGCCTCGTGGACGCCGCCGACCAGGACCAGCCGGTGGCCGCCGAACAGCGAGGGGGCCAGCACGTCGGCCAGCTGGCCGACCGGCAGCCCGGCCGCGACCAGGTCGTGGACCTCGGCGTCGGGGTGGCGCTCGAGCACGGCGGCGCGCACCGCGCTCACCGCCCGGGCGCGCAGCAGCTCCTCCTCCCCCACCACGACCCGGAGCCGGGAGGTCGGTGCCGGAGGTGCCGCTGCCACGCCTGCATGGTGTCACGGCGGGCCGACGATCCCGGGCCGGTGCGGGGAGACCCGGCGCACCCGCGTCGCGCGTCGGCGGGCCGGCCGCGAGGGCCCCGCCGCCCGTGACCGCGACGCCCCAGTCGCCCGCGGTGCCGGCCACGGCGAGGTCGCCCTCCCGGTCGGTGCGGTGCACCCGCATGCCGTCACCGGCCAGCAGCCGCAGCGCGTACGGCGCGGGGTGGCCGTAGGTGTTGTCGGCCCCGGCCGAGATCAGGGCCACCCGTGCCCCGGTGGCGGCCAGGAAGCCGGGGTCGACGTCGGCGCTGCCGTGGTGCGGGACCTTGAGCACGTCGGCGCGCAGGTCGGTGCCGCGGGCGACGATCCGGGCCTGCGCCTGCGCGCTGAGGTCGCCGGTGAACAGCACCCGCACCCCGTGCACGGTCACCCGCGCCACCACGGACAGGTCGTTGGGCTCGGCGCCGGCGGTCGCGACGGCCGGTGGCGGCGCCAGCACGTCCAGCCGCGCGGGTCCGACCGTGCGCCGGTCCCCCGGCACGAGCACCTCCCGCCGGGCGCCGGCGGCCGCGGCGAGCCGGTCGACGGCGGCCACGCGCTCGTCGGCCGGGGACAGCGGACCGGTCGCCACGACGTCCACCCGCCGCCCGTCGAGGGCTCCGGCCAGCCCGCCGGCGTGGTCGGCGTCCAGGTGGGACAGCAGGAGCATCGGCAGCCGGTCGACGCCCAGGCGGTGCAGGCACCGGTCCACCGCGGCGACGTCGGGACCGGTGTCGACCAGCACCCCCTCCCCGGGCCCGGTGGGGACGACGAGGGCGTCGCCCTGCCCGACGTCGCAGGCCACGACCACCGTCGACGGCGGTGGCCAGCCGCGCACCGCCTGGCGCAGCGGCCAGCCGAGCAGGAGCAGGCCCACGAGGACGGCCAGGGCCGGCGGGCGGGCGCGCGGGCAGCGCCACAGCACCAGGGCGCCGGCGAGCAGCAGGACGGCGAGACCGACGGCTCCACCGAGGCCCCCGGCCCAGCCCACCGCCGCGTCCGGCACGGCCGCCCCGCGCTCGGCGACCAGCACGAGCCACCGGACCGGCCAGCCGGCCAGCCACACGAGGGCATCGCCCACCGCCGGCAGCGCGGGACCGGCCAGCGCCGCGAGCAGGCCGAGCACGGTCGCGGGCGCGACCGCCGGTGCGGCGAGGAGGTTCGCGGGCAGGGACACGAGGCTGACCTGGCCGCTGAGGGCGGCCACCAGCGGGGCGGTCGCCAGGCCCGCCGCCGCGCTGACCGCGAGGGCGTCGGCCACCGGCAGCGGGAGGCCCCGCCCGCGCAGCGCGCGGGACCAGCCGGGCGCCAGCAGCACGATCGCGGCGGTGGCGGCCACGGAGAGGGCGAAGCCGGCGTCGGCGGCCAGGGCCGGCTCGACGGCCAGCAGCACCAGCACGCTCGCGCACAGCGCCGGCACGGCCACCCGCTCCCGCCCCGCCGCCAGGGCCAGCAGCGCGACCGCCCCCATCACCGCCGCGCGCAGCACGCTGGCGCTCGGCCCGGCGAGCACCACGAAGCCGGCCAGGGCCAGGCCACCGACCAGCGCCTGCACCCGCCGGTCGGCCGCCCGCCGGCGCAGCGGCCAGAGCACGCCGGCCACCACGATCGCCACGTTCGCGCCGGAGACGGCGGTCAGGTGCGCCAGCCCCGTCCGGCGGAACTCCTCCTCCAGCACCGGGTCCATCCCGCTGGTGTCCCCCACCACCAGGCCCGGGAGCAGCCCACCCGCCTCCGGTCCCAGCACGCGCCCGGCCGAGTCGGCCAGGCCGGCACGGACCGTGGCCGCGACGCGCTGGGCCCGGCCCGGTTCCCCGAGCAGCTCCGGCGGGCCGCGGGCGCCCAGCACCGCCACCACGTGCCCCTCCCGCGGCAGCGAGGTCCCCGCCCGCGCGCGCACCGGCTGCCCGGGCGCCAGCTCGGCCCAGCCCTCCGCCGGGGCGAACAGCAGCACGGCGTCGTCCACCCGCGTGGTCACCGGGCCGAGGCGCAGGCTGCGCACGGTGGCGTCGGCGACGACCCGCGCGGCACCGCCGCCGCTCAGCCGCCGCGGCACGTCGTCGAGCACGAGCTCCACCTCGACGCCGCGGTCCTGCGCGGCCGCCGCGCGCAGCGGCGAGGCGTCCCGCTGCCACCCGCGCACGGCTCCGGCGGTCGCGGCCAGGGCGAGCGCGGCGAGGACGCCGAGCGCGACCGGGACGGCCGGCCGACGGCGCGCCACCCCCAGGGCGAGAGCCAGCCCGCCGGCCGCCGCGGCGACCCCCGCCAGCCACGCCGGCGGCACCGCCGGCGCCGCCAGCGTGACCAGCCAGCACGTCGCGGCGGCCGGGACCAGCCGGAGGTCGAGCCACGTCCACCGCCGGCCGGTGCTCACACCGTCACCAGGTCGACCAGCTGGGCGTAGATGGCCGGGCCGATGCCCGGCACGTCGTCGAGCTGCTCGACGGTCGTGAACCGGCCCTGCCGCTCGCGGTGGGCGACGATGCGCTGGGCGAGCACCGGCCCGATGCCGGGCAGCGCGTCCAGGTCGGCCTCGGTGGCGGCGTTCAGGTCCAGCGGGCCGGCCGTGCCGGCGGGGCTCCCGGCCGGTGCGGCGCCGGGCGCCCCGGGGACGCCGACGGCGATCTGCTGGCCGTCGGTGACCACGGCGGCCAAGTTCACCGATGCCGGGTCGGCCTCGGGGAGCAGCCCGCCGGCCGCCGCGACCGCGTCGGCCACCCGCGACCCGGACGGCACGGTCACCAGCCCCGGGCGCGCCACGAGGCCCACCACCGAGACCACGACGGTGGACGCCGTCTCGGCGGCTGCGCCCACCGACGGCGCGTCGGTCGGCGCCGCGCCGCTCGGCTCGGCCGGTGCGACGGGCTCGACCCGGGGACGGTCCAGCCAGGTCCACCCGGCGAGCAGCAGGGCGGCCAGCAGCCCGGCGATCCAGAGGGAGCGGGCACCGCGGCGGCCGGGGTCGAGCCGCACGGCCGTCGCGGGCGCCCGGTGGCGGCCGACAGCCGGGGGCGGGACCGTGTCGTCCTCCGGCTCCTCGCCGGCTGCGTCCGCGAGCGTCGGGGGCGGCGGATCCGGCGGGAGGTCGCCGTCGCCGTCGGGCACCCAGCCGCCGGTCCGGTCGCTCTCGGCCAGCAGGGCACGCAGCCGCGCCCGGATCACGTCGGCGTCGTCGATGCGGCGGGAGGAGGTGCGCACCGGCGCGACGCTAGGGAACGGGCACCGGGCGCGGGCGGCTCGCGACGGAGCTGTGGATCCGGGCGGCGGCTGTGGACGGCGGACGGCGGGTCCGCCCCGCCGGCGGGCAGGCTGCCCGCCGTGCCGACCTCACTCCCCCGCGGGCTCCGGTCCCGGTGCCGTGCCCTCCGCCGCGTCGGGCGCCGCTTCCTCGGGCGCGGGCACGACGACGACGCCCACGGCGCCGGGGCCCACGTGCGCGCCGATCGCGGCGCCGAGCTCGCTGACGTGCAGCTCCGCGGCGTTCGGCAGCCGCTCCCGCAGCTCGGCGGCCAGCCGCTCGGCCCGCTCCGGGGCGGCCAGGTGGTGCACCGCCAGCGAGGCCGGGCCGCTGCCCGCGGTCTCCACGGCCCGCTGCACGAGCCGGTTGAACGCCCGGGCCGCGGTGCGCACCTTCTCCAGCGGGACGACCTTGCCGTCGGCGACGTGCAGCACGGGTTTGACGGCCAGCGCCGAACCGAGGACCGCGGCGGCGGCGCCGATCCGCCCGCCCCGGCGCAGGTGCTCCAGGGTGTCGACGACGAAGAGCGTGCGGGTGGCCGCGGCCGTCGCCCGGGCCGCGTCGGCGACCGCGGCCGCCTCCGCCCCGTCCGCGGCGGCGCGCGCGGCGGCCAGCACGGCGAACCCGGTGCCCATCGCCGTGGCCCGCGAGTCGATGACCGTCACGACGTGCTCACCGACCTGGTTGGCGGCGAGCCGGGCGGCGTCCCAGGTCCCCGAGAGCTCGGCGGAGAGGTGCACCGAGACGATGCGCTCCGCCCCACCGTCGAGGCAGCGCCGGTAGGCCGCCACGAAGTCCCCCGGCGTGGGCCGGGAGGTCGACACCTTCCCGCGAGCCGCCAGCGCGGCGGCGACGTCCTGCGGGCCGATGTCCCGGCCCTCGCTGCCCGAGCGGCCGGGCAGGACCACGTACAGCGGCACCACCTCGATGCCGTACCGCTCGACGAGCTCCGCGGGCAGGTAGGCCGTCGAATCGGTGACGACGGCGACGGGCACCGGCCGAGGCTAGCCCGCCGCCGACCGGTTGCCGTACGCCCGACGGTGGCCGGGTCGCCCGAAAGGCTCAACTGGCGGCGTCGGCGTCACCGGCCGCGGGCGGCGCGGCCTCCTCGGGCGTCGCCCCCGCCCGGGTGCCCGTACCCGGCACGGGGCCGACCCCCTCGACGCCGGCCGGCACCCAGCTGTTGTGCCGCAGCAGCCGCCAGCGGGGCTCCTGGTACCGCACCTCGCTCCACGCGCAGTTGCCGAGCGGGCCGAACACGCGGCGGTGCTCCGGGCCCAGGCCGAGCAGCGCCTCGAGCACCCGGCCGGCGGTGCCCCCGTGCGTCACCACGACTGCCACGGCGGCCTCCGGGAGGTCGGCCAGGGCGGCGAGCGCGCGCTGGACCACCTGCGCGGCCTCCTCCCCACCGCGACCGCGGACCGGGCGGCCGGCCATCCAGTCGGCGTACTGGTCCGGATAGCGGTCGGCGACCTCGTCGCGGGTCAGGCCCTCCCAGCAGCCGAGGCCGTGCTCGCGCAGCCGGGCGTCGACGCGCATCGGGACGCCGAGCACCGAGGTGAGCTCGCTGGCGGTCTCGACGGCGCGCCCGAGGTCGCTGGAGACCACGACCGTGTCGCCCGCCGGCAGCCCCGCGGCGAGGACGGGAGCGACGCGCGCGGCCTGCCGCCGGCCCTCGTCGTCCAGCGGCGGGTCCAGCTGCCCCTGGAAGCGCCCGGCGGCGTTCCACTCCGTCCGGCCGTGCCGCCACAGCACCAGCCGCGGCACGGGCAGCGCGGCGGGCGCGGCCGTCACCGGTCGGTCGGGTCCGCGGCCGGCGGGGGTGTCAGCGGCGTGGGATCGGCGCTGCCCGGGTCGACGTCGTCGGCCGACAGCGTCCCGGCCGGCCCCGCGCCCGCTCCGTCGCCACCCCCGTCCGGCCCACCGGTGTCGATGCCGGCGGCGTGCCGGGCGGCGTCGCGGTCGACGAACGGGATGACCGGGCAGTCCTTCCAGAGCCGCTCGAGCGCGTAGTACGCCCGCTCCTCGGCGTGCTGCACGTGCACCACCACGTCGACGAAGTCGAGCAGCACCCAGCGGGCCTCGGCCACGCCCTCGCGGCGGACCGGCTTGATGCCCTGCCGGCGCAGCCGCTCCTCGACCTCGTCGACGATCGCCTGCACCTGCCGCTCGTTGGGCGCGGAGGCGAGGACGAACGCGTCGGTGATGGCCAGCCGGTCGCTGACGTCGACGATCGAGACGTCGGTGGCCAGCTTGTCGGCGGCGGCCTGGGCAGCGACCAACGCGGTCTCTCGCGCCTCGGCGGAGGCGGTCATCGGGGCACCTCGACAGCGTGGGGGGACGGTGGTTCGGAGGACGGTGACCCGGTGGGGCCGCCGTTGGACGCGGCCGGTGGCGGCCGGTCGTAGGTCGGGCGGTCACCGGCCGGCCGGCCGTCGCGGACGTCGCCCGACCGGCGGGCGGGGCGCCCCTGGCGGTAGAGCCCCCGCTTCTCGATGTACTGCACGACCCCGTCGGGCACCAGGTACCAGACCGGCATCCCGCGGGCGACGCGGTCGCGGCAGTCGGTGGAGCTGATCGCCAGCGCCGGCACCTCGACCAGGCTCACCACCCCCTCGGGCAGGTGCGCGTCGGCCAGCGTGAAGCCCGGCCGGGTGACGCCGATGAAGTGCGCCAGGGCGAAGCAGCGCTCGCTGTCGCGCCAGCTGAGGATCTGCGAGAGCGCGTCGGCGCCGGTGATGAAGAACAGCTCCGAGTCGGGCCGCTGCACCTTCAGGTCGGTCAGCGTGTCGATGGTGTACGTCGGGCCGCCGCGGTCGATGTCCACCCGGCTGACGGAGAAGCGCGGGTTGGAGGCGGTGGCGATGACGGTCATCAGGTAGCGGTCCTCGGCCGGCGCCACCTCGCGGTCGCTCTTCTGCCACGGCTGGCCGGTGGGCACGAACACCACCTCGTCGAGGCCGAACAGCCCCGCGACCTCGCTCGCCGCGACCAGGTGGCCGTGGTGGATGGGATCGAACGTCCCGCCCATCACCCCGATCCGACCGCCGGCCACCGATCGAGCCTAACCGGTGCCCGCCCGGGCCGGCCTGCGCGGGACCGGCTGCGACGTCCGGGCACCGTGCCCCGCTCCCGCGGACGCCGGATCCGTCGTCCGGTCACGAGCCCGGCCGCGACGGTGAGCCCCGGCCGTGTCGGGGTGCCGACAGGCCGCCGTGTCGACGAGGCGACCCGGGCCCCGGGTCACAGGGTGGTGACGAAGTCGGCGAGCTGGGCGGCGTCGCGGCACTCCACCATGTCGACGACCTCGCCGTACTGGTCAGCCGCCGAGTCCCCGCTGCCCCACAACCGGCGCGGCTCCGGGTTGAGCCAGTGCGCCGAGCGGCACCGCTTGACCATCTCCGCGAGCACCGGCACACCCGGCCGGCGGTAGTTCGTCCGCCCGTCCCCGAGCACGAGCAGCGACGACTTCGGGCCCAGCGCCGAAGGCCACCGGTCCAGGAAGACGTCGAAGGCGTTGCCGTAGTCGCTGTGCCCGTCGAAGGAGACGACGTCGGCCTCCCGCCCGATCCGGGCCACCGCATCCACCACGTCGGCGCCCGGCCGGAAGAACCGGGTCACCTCGTCGGTCGAGTCGACGAAGGCGAACGCCCGCACGCCGGTGAAGTGCTCGCGCAGCGCCTGGGTGAGCATCAGCGTGAAGTGGCTGAACCCGGCCACCGAGCCCGACACGTCGCAGAGCACGACCAGCTCGGGCTTGTGCGCCTTCCGCGGCCGGTGGTGGGTGACGACCGGCACGCCGCCGGTGCCCAGCGACGCGCGCACCGTCTTGCGGAAGTCCAGCCGCCCCTCCCGGCCCTGCCGCCGCCGCGCCGACAGCCGCACCGCCAGCCGGCGGGCCAGGGGCGCCACCGTCCGGCGCAGCTCGGCCAGGTCGGCCTGCTGGGCCCGCAGGAAGTCCACCTGGTCGGCCAGCGGCCGCACCGCGCTCTTCGCCACCCGGTCGCGGCCGCGCTGCTCTGCCGAGCGCCGCCGCACCTCCGCCTCCACCGCCGCCCGGAACGCCGCCAGCCGCTCCCGGATCGTCTGCCGGGCCACCTGCTCGGCCAGCCCGCCGCGCTCCGCGCCGCCGAGCAGCCCGGCCAGCAGCCGCGAGACCAGCGTGTCCGGCGACAGCGCGCGCATCACGCGGTAGCTGAAGAACGACTGACCCGACGGCGACGGCGTCGCCTGGCCCAGCAGCTCGACCGCCTGCCGGGCGAACCGCCGCAGCGCCTCGTCGTCGCCGTCGAGCAGCAGCTGCAGCAGCTGCTCGCGCATCAGGTCGGCCACCTGCCCCGGGTCGCCGTCCGGCAGGTCCAGCGTCGTCCCGGGCTCGCCCCCGCCGTCGCCGTCCTCGTCGGACGGTCCGGCCGCCGCCGGCCGGTCGCCCAGCGGCCACCACAGGTCGAACAGCACGTCGTAGGCCGGGCGCTGCGCGGCCCGTTGCAGCAGCACCGCCGCCAGCCCGTGCCGCAGCTGCTCCCGGTCGAGCAGGTCGACCACGGTGAGGATCTCGGCGGCGTCGACCGCCTGGCTGATCCCCACCGGGATCCCGGCCTCGCGCACCGCGCGCACGAAGCCGTCGAGGTGCCCGGCCAGCCCCCCGGGCTCCAGCGAGGTGGACGGCGCGCCCATCAGTTCAGCCGCAGCTCGGCCGCGGCCCGCTCCTGGTCGCTGGCGTGCTTGAGCACCACGCCCAGCGTCGACCTCACCGCGCCCTCGTCGAGGGTGTCCAGGCCCAGCTCCAGCAGGGTCTGCGCCCAGTCCAGCGTCTCGGAGATCGACGGCGACTTCTTCAGCTCCAGCGCCCGCAGCGCGCGGATGGTCCGCACCAGCTGCTCGGCCAGCCCGGGCGCCAGGTCGGGCACCCGCGAGAGCACGATCTCGCGCTCCCGCTCGGCCGACGGGTAGTCCAGCGCCAGGTACAGGCAGCGCCGCTTGAGCGCCTCCGACAGCTCCCGGGTCGCGTTCGAGGTGAGGACGACGGTCGGCCGGCGGGCCGCGGTCACCGTGCCCAGCTCCGGGATGGTGACCTGGAAGTCGCTGAGCACCTCCAGCAGCAGGCCCTCCACCTCGACGTCGGCCTTGTCGGTCTCGTCGATGAGCAGCACGGTCGGCTCGGTGCGCCGGATCGCGGTGAGCAGCGGCCGGGAGAGCAGGAACTCCTCGCCGAAGATGTCGTCGTGCACGGTGGCCCAGTCGGCGCCGTCCGTGCCCTGCGCGGCCTGGATGCGCAGCAGCTGCTTCTTGTAGTTCCACTCGTACAGCGCGCGGGCCTCGTCCAGGCCCTCGTAGCACTGCAGCCGGATCAGCTCCGCGCCCGTCGCCGTCGCCAGCGCCTTGGCCAGCTCGGTCTTGCCCGTCCCGGCCGGCCCCTCGACCAGCAGCGGCTTGCCCAGCCGGTCGGCGAGGAAGACGGTCGTGGCGATCTGCGCGTCGGGCAGGTAGCCGGCCGTCGACAGCCGCTTGCTGACGTCCGCGACCGAGGAGAACTGCGGGGACTGCGTCGGCGGGAGGGGCAAGACGTCTCCTAGCTAGCGGGTGTGGCCGTTCCCGGTCACGACGTAGGTCGTCGAGGTCAGCTCCGGCAGCCCCAGCGGCCCCCGGGCGTGCAGCTTCTGCGTGGAGATGCCGATCTCGGCGCCGAAGCCGAACTCGCCGCCGTCGGTGAACCGGGTGGAGGCGTTGACCATCACCGCCGCCGCGTCGACCCCGGCGGTGAAGGCGGCGATCGCCGTCGTCGAGTCGGCGACGATCGCCTCGGTGTGCCCCGTGCTCCAGCGCGCGATGTGGTCGAGCGCGGCCGGCAGGTCGTCGACGACGCGGACGGCCATGTCCATCGACAGGTACTCGGTCGCCCAGTCCTCGTCGGTCGCGGGCAGCACGCCGTCGTGCGCGGCACGGGCGGCGTCGTCGCCGTGCAGGGTGACCCCGGCCTCGACCAGCGCGGCCAGCAGCCGCGGCAGGAACGGCACGTCGCGGTGCACCAGCAGCGTCTCGGCGGAGTTGCAGACGCTGACCCGGTGGGTCTTGGAGTTGAGCACGACCGCCTCGGCGATCGCGGGGTCGGCGGAGGCGTCGACGTAGACGTGGCAGTTGCCCTCGCCGGTCTCGATGACCGGCACCTTCGCCTCGTTCACCACCCGCTGGATCAGCGACCCGCCACCGCGCGGGATGACGACGTCGACGAAGCCGCGGGCGCCCAGCAGCTCCCCGACCGAGGCGCGGTCGGCCGGCAGCAGCTCGATCGAGCCCTCCGGCAGCCCCGCCTTGGCCGCCGCCTCGGTCATCACCGCCACCAGCACGGTGTTGGTGCGGAACGCCGACGCCGAGCCGCGCAGCAGGGCCGCGTTGCCGCTCTTCAGGCACAGCCCGGCGGCGTCGACGGTCACGTTCGGCCGCGCCTCGTAGACGATGCCCACCACGCCCAGCGGCACCCGGACCTGCTTCAGCTCCAGCCCGTTGGGCAGCCGCGACCCCCGGACGACGTCGCCCACCGGGTCGGGCAGCGCGATCAGGGTGCGCAGCGCGTCGGCGACCCCGGCGACGCGGCCGGCGTCCAGGCGGAGCCGGTCGACGGTCGACTCCGGCGTCCCGTCGGCACGGGCGGCCGCCACGTCAGCGGCGTTGGCCTCGAGGATCTCGTCCGCCCGTTCGACGAGCGCGTCGGCCACGGCGGCCAGCGCGCCGTCCTTCACGTCGGTGGGCAGGGTCCGCAGCACGCGGGCGGCCGCGCGCGCACGCAGCGCGGCGGCTCCGATCAGCGGCAGGTCGGCGACGTCGGACACGTCCGCGAGGGTACGCGGCCCGGTTCGCACCCAGAACTCAGCGCGGGACGCGCCACCCGCCGGCGACCGAGCGCCGGCACCGCTCGGGCTCGTCACCGGCCTCGAGGCACACGGCGGTGGCCAGCGCCGGCCCGTGCGCGTCCAGCGCGTCGGCGGGCAGCACGCCGGTGACCACGAGCATCGCCAGCCCGTGGCCCGCGGCCCAGAGGCGGACGGCGAGGTCCTGCGGGTCGGCGTCGAACCGCGCCGCCTCCCGCGCCCGCCCGGCGCACTCCGCCAGCGCCACCAGGCCCGCACCTGCCGCCTCGGGGTCCTCCAGCTCCGCCGCGGCGTCGAACATCGCCCGGTACAGGTGCGGGTTCGCCACCGCGACGCCGCAGTAGGCCGAGCCCAGCGCGGCCAGGTCGCGCACCGGGTCGTCGGTCCGGGGCACGCGGTCCAGCGCCGCGTTCAGCCGGGTGAAGCCCTCCTGGCGCACCGCCCGCCACAGCCCCGGCATCCCGCCGAAGTGGGTGTAGACGGCCATCGTCGAGGTGCCGGTGGCCTCGACCAGGCCGCGCAGGGTCACCGGCTCGCGGCGGGCGAGCAGTTCGGCCGCCCGCTCGACGAGGGCGGTCCGGACGGCGGGATCGGCAGCGCGCGGCACTTGCCCAGGATACATAAAGCTGTTATGCATAACAACGTCATGCAACCCTGGAGAGGGAGAACGCCATGCCGGTCCAGCTGCTCAACCCCGCCGCCCTGCCCCAGCCCGAGCACTACCGCCAGGTCGCCGTCGCCCAGGGCTCGCGCACCGTCTACCTCGCCGGCCAGGTGGCCCGCACCGCCGACGGCACCCCCGTGGGCGCCGGCGACCTCGCCACCCAGGTCGAGCAGTCGTACCTGAACGTCGCCGCGGCCCTCGAGGCGGTCGGCGGCAGCTTCGACGACGTCGCCAAGCTCACCGTCTACGTCGTCGACTGGAGCGGCGACAAGCTGGCCGCCCTCGGCGAGGGCGTGGCCCGCGCCGCGGCCCGCATGGGCAAGGACCCGGTCAAGCCGGTCACCCTGCTGCCGGTCGCGGGGCTGGGCGAGCCCGACCTGCTGGTGGAGGTCGAGGCGGTCGCCGTCCTGCCCTGAGCGGTCAGCGCGAGCGCAGCGCCCGCAGCGCGTTCTTGCGGGCGTCGCCGGTCAGCCGGTCGAGGAAGACCTTCCCGTCCAGGTGGTCGACCTCGTGCTGGAGGCAGCGGGCCATCAGCCCCTCCCCCTCCAGGCGCAGCGGCTTGCCGTTGACGTCGAAGCCCTCGGCGACGCACCACATGGCGCGCACGGTCGGCGCCCAGATGCCGGGCACCGACAGGCACCCCTCGTCGCCGTCCTGGGTCTCCTCGGAGCGATGGGTGATCGTCGGGTTGACCATGTGCCCGATCACGCCGTCGATGTTGTACGAGAAGACCCGCAGGCTGACGCCGATCTGCGGGCCGGCCAGCCCGGCCCGGCCGGGGTGGTCGACGGTCTCCTCGAGGTCGCGGACGAGGGCGGCGAGGTCCTTGTCGAACGCCTTGACCTCGTCGGCGGGCGTGCGCAGCACCGGGTCGCCGAGCTCGCGGATGGGTCGGACGGTCACGGTCGCAGTCTGTCAGCCCAGGGACGGGCGCCGGACCAGCACCATCTCGTCGCGGTGCACGACCTCGCGCTGGTGCTCCGGTTCCAGCTCGGTGGTCTTGCGGCCGAGGAGCCGCGGCAGCTCCCGGGAGTCGTAGGCCACCAGGCCGCGGGCGACGACGACGCCGTCCGGGCCGACGAGCTCCACCGGGTCGTCGGCGAGGAACTCCCCCACCAGGCCGGTGATGCCGGCGGCGAGCAGCGAGGCGTGCCGCTCGCGGACGGCGGTCACCGCACCGGCGTCGAGCAGCAGGCGCCCGCGCGGCCGGGTGGCGAAGCGCAGCCAGAACTGCCGCGTGCGCGGCCGCGGGGCCATGACCGCGAAGTGCGTGCCCACCTGCTCGCCGGCCAGCGCGGCGGCGGCCCGAGGGGTCGAGGTGACCACCACGGGCACGCCGGCGTGCGCGGCGATCAGCGCCGCCTCGACCTTGGTGGCCATGCCGCCGGTGCCGACGCCGTTGCGCCGGGCGGTGCCCAGCTCCACCGCGTCGAGCTCGGCCGGGTCGCGGACGGTGTCGAGCAGCCGGGCCGGGCCCTTGCGCGGGTCGCCGTCGTAGACGCCGTCGACGTCGGAGAGGAGGACGAGCGCGTCGGCCCGCACCACGTGCGCGACCAGCGCGGCGAGCCGGTCGTTGTCGCCGAACCGGATCTCCTCGGTGGCCACCGTGTCGTTCTCGTTGACGATCGGCAGGGCGCCGAGCGCCAGCAGCCGGTCGAGGGTGCGCTCGGCGTTGCGGTAGTGGCTGCGCCGGGTGAGGTCGTCGGCGGTGAGCAGCACCTGCCCGATGGTCACCCCGTGCCGGGCGAAGGCCTCGGCGTAGGTCTCCACCAGCCGCAGCTGCCCGACGCTCGCGGCCGCCTGCGCGGTGGCCAGGTCGCGCGGCCGCCCGGCGATGCCCAGCGGCGCCAGGCCGGCGGCGATGGCGCCGGAGGAGACCAGCACGACCTCGCGGCCGGCGGCGCGCAGCCCCCCGAGGACGTCGACCAGCGCGGTGAGCCGCTCGGCGTCCAGCCCGCCGGGCAGCGTGGTCAGCGACGAGGAGCCGACCTTGACCACGACCCGCTGCGCCTCGGCGACGTCCGGGCGCGCGATCACTCCAGGTCCTCCAGCTCCTCGTCGGTCCAGCCCTCGTCGGTGACCTCGTAGGGCACCCGCCGGGCCTTCTTGGCGGCCAGCCGCTCGGCGGCGCCGACCCGCCCGGTCGCCTCCAGCCGGTTGTCGGTGCCGCGGCCGCCGAGGCCGGCGGCCTCCTCGGCCGACAGCGTGCCGGCGGGCAGCGTGGGCACCCAGTCGAAGGTGACGTCGCCGATGGTGACCGCGTCGCCCTCGACCGCGCCCGCCCGGGCCAGCTCCTCCTCCACGCCCAGCCGGTTGAGCCGGTCGGCGAGGTAGCCCACGGCCTCGTCGTTGGTGAAGTCGGTCTGCCGCACCCAGCGCTCGGGCTTGGCGCCGCGGACGACGAACCCCTCCGGGTCGGTGGGGTCGCGCTCGACGGTGAACCCGGAGTCGTCGACCGCCCGCGGGGTGAGGGTGACCCGCACCGGCTCCGGCGGCGGCAGCGTGGCGCGGTGCTCCTCGACCGCGGCGGCCAGGGCGTAGCCGAGCTCGGCGAGCCCCTCGCCGGTGGCCGCGCTGACCGGGAACACCCGCAGCCCGCGGGCCTCCAGCGGCTCGCGCACCAGGTCGACCAGGTCGCGCCCGTCCGGCACGTCGATCTTGTTCAGGACGGCGAACCGCAGCCGGCCCACCAGGTCGAGCTCGTCGCCGCCGTACTCCCGCAGTTCGGAGGTGAGCACGTCGATGTCGGTCTCGGGGTCGCGGCCGGGCTCCATCGTGGCCATGTCGACCACGTGCACGAGGACGGCGCAGCGCTCGACGTGCCGCAGGAACTGCAACCCCAGGCCCTTGCCGGTGGACGCACCCGGGATGAGACCGGGGACGTCGGCCATGGTGAAGGTGACGTCGCCGGCGCGGACGACGCCGAGGTTGGGCACCAGCGTGGTGAACGGGTAGTCGGCGATCTTCGGCCGCGCGGCGGACATCGCGGCGACCAGCGACGACTTGCCGGCCGACGGGTACCCGACCAGGCCGACGTCGGCGATGCTCTTGAGCTCCAGGACGGCGTCGACCGTCTCACCGGGCTCGCCGAGCAGGGCGAAGCCGGGGGCCTTGCGCCGCGGGTTGGCCAGCGCGGCGTTGCCCAGCCCGCCCTTGCCGCCCCGGGCGAGCACGACCCGGGTGCCCGCGCCCATCAGGTCGGCCACGGGCTCGCCGTCCACGACGACGACCGTGCCCTCGGGCACCCGCAGCACCTTGTCCTCGCCGCGGGCGCCGTTGCGGTTGCTGCCGGCGCCGGGGCGGCCGTTGCCGGCCTTCTGGTGCGGGCGGTGGTGGAAGTCGAGCAGCGTGTGCACGTTGGGGTCGACCTCGAGGACGACGTCGCCGCCGTCGCCGCCGTTGCCGCCGTCGGGCCCGCCGAGCGGCTTGAACTTCTCGCGGTGGACCGAGGCGACGCCGTGCCCACCGTTGCCGGCGGCGACGTGCACCGTCACCCGGTCGACGAACGCGGCCACTGCTGCGGGCTCCTAGCTGCTGTCACGAACACGGGCACCCCGACGTCGAGACCGACGCCGGGGTGCCCGCGGGAGTCTTCGGCCGCTCTGCAGGACCCCGCCGCGAGCGTGCCCGAGCGGAGGGGGCAGAGGGGTCCTTCTGCTAGGCCTCGACGGCGGTGATGGACACCGTCTTGCGGCCCCGGCGGGTGCCGAAGGTCACGGCACCGGGCTGCAGCGCGAACAGCGTGTCGTCGCCGCCACGACCGACCCCGAGGCCGGGGTGGAAGTGGGTGCCGCGCTGGCGGACGATGATCTCGCCGGCCTTGACGACCTGACCACCGAAGCGCTTGACCCCGAGCCGCTGGGCGTTGGAGTCGCGGCCGTTGCGGGAGGACGAGGCGCCCTTCTTGTGTGCCATCTCGGCGTCAGCCCTTCGTGATGTCGCGGACCACGACGTCGGTCAGGGGCTGACGGTGACCCTGCCGCTTGTGGTAGCCGGTCTTGTTCTTGAACTTGTGGATGCGGATCTTCGGGCCCTTGCCGTGACCGACGATCTCGCCGGTCACGGTCACCTTGGCCAGCGCCGCGGCGTCGCTGGTGACGTCGGCGCCGTCGACCAGCAGGATCGCCGGGAGGGTGACGGTGTCGCCCGCCTCACCAGCCAGGCGGTTGACCGTGAACCGGTCCCCGACAGCCACCTTGTGCTGGCTGCCGCCGGCCTTCACGACTGCGTACACCACTGACTCCTCGTTCTCGCTTCTCGCTCTGTGTCCTGCGCGCACGAACCGGTTCGGCGCCGGGTGCTGGACGGGTCGCGCTCGCCGGCGCGGCGGCACCGGGAAGTGCGCAGCCGGGGCGGTGCAACCCGACCAGCGTACCTGAGCCCGGTCGGGCCCGCTGCAGGGTCCCACCGCCCGCCACGGGCCGACCGGGCCCCGGGTCAGGCCGGCGGACCGGCCGGGCGGCTGGCGGCCCGACGGCGGCGGGGTCGCGGTGCCGCCGCCACCTCCGGGGAGACCTCCTCGGCCACCGCCCCGTTCCCGGCCACGGCCGCCGGCTCGGCGACCGCGGCGGGCTCGGCGACCGCGGCGGGCTCCGCGACGGCGACCGGCTCCGCGACGGCGACCGGCTCCGCGACGGCGACCGGCTCGGGCTCGGCGGTCGCGGGCGCGAACTCGGCCTCGGCCGTGGCGGCGACGGTCTCGCCGGGGACCTCGACGACGTCCTCGACGACGTCCGTGACAACCGCCTCGTCGCCGGCCGGCGGCTCCTCGGTGGCCGGGGCGTCGGCACCGACCTCGACCGGGACGTCGACCGGGCCATCGGCCGGCGCCTCGGCGGGCGCCCCGGTCACGGTGGCGACGAGCACGGCGGCGTCCTCGGCCGCGCGCTCCTCCCCCGCCTGGCCGCGGTTGCGCCGGCCGCGGTTGCGCCGGCCGCCGCCGGTGCGCACGACCTCGCCGTCCTCGTCGGTGGTGACCTCGGCGGTCGCCTCCTCGGGCTCCTCGACCTTCTCGGCGACCTTCTCGGCGGCCTTGTCCGCCTTGTCCCGCTCGCGCTCGGTGCGGCCGGTGTCACGGCGGCCGTTGCCGCCGCCGTTGCCCCCACCGCCCCGGCGCCGCTCGTCCACCGGCTCGGTGTGCACGAGCACGCCCCGGCCGCGGCAGTGCTCGCACGGCTCGGAGAAGACCTCGAGCAGGCCCTGGCCGACCCGCTTGCGGGTCATCTGCACCAGGCCGAGCGAGGTGACCTCGGCGACCTGGTGCTTGGTGCGGTCGCGGCCCAGGCACTCGGTGAGCCGCCGCAGCACGAGGTCGCGGTTGCTCTCGAGCACCATGTCGATGAAGTCGATGACGATGATGCCGCCGATGTCGCGCAGCCGGAGCTGGCGGACGATCTCCTCGGCCGCCTCCATGTTGTTGCGCGTGACGGTCTGCTCGAGGTTGCCGCCGGAGCCGGTGAACTTGCCGGTGTTGACGTCGATGACCGTCATGGCCTCGGTGCGGTCGATCACCAGCGACCCGCCGGAGGGCAGCCACACCTTGCGGTCGAGGGCCTTGGCCAGCTGCTCGTCGACGCGCAGGTCGGCGAAGACGTCGCCGGTGCCGGCGTAGCGGGTCAGCCGGCCGACCAGCTCCGGGGAGACGTGCGCGACGTAGGCCTCGACGGTGTCCCAGGCGTCGTCGCCCTGGACGACGAGCTCCTTGAAGTCCTCGTTGAAGACGTCGCGGATGACCCGGATGGCCAGGTCGGGCTCGCCGTAGAGCAGCGTCGGCGCGTTGCTCGTCGACGACGCCTTCTGCGAGATGACCTCCCACTGCGCCTTGAGCCGGTTGACGTCGCGGGTGAGCTCCTCCTCCGAGGCGCCCTCCGCGGCGGTCCGGATGATCACGCCGGCGTCCTCGGGGACGATCTTCTTGAGGATGTCCTTGAGCCGCTGCCGCTCGGTGTCGGGCAGCTTGCGGCTGATTCCGGTCATCGAGCCGCCGGGCACGTAGACCAGGAACCGGCCGGGGAGGTTGATCTGCTGGGTCAGCCGGGCGCCCTTGTGGCCGATCGGGTCCTTCGTGACCTGCACGAGGACCTTGTCGCCGGACTTCAGGGCCTGCTCGATCGAGCGCTGCTTGCCGGTCAGCCCGGCGGCGTCCCAGTTCACCTCGCCGGCGTAGAGGACGGCGTTGCGGCCCTTGCCGATGTCGACGAACGCCGCCTCCATGCTGGGCAGCACGTTCTGCACGCGGCCGAGGTAGACGTTGCCGGCGAAGGACGTCGCCTGCGCCTGGGTCACGTAGTGCTCGACGAGGATGTCGTCCTCGAGCACGGCGATCTGGGTGCGCTCGCCGCGCTGGCGGATGACCATCTTGCGGTCGACCGCCTCGCGGCGGGCCAGGAACTCGGCCTCGGTGAGGATCGGCGCCCGGCGGCGGCCGTTGTCGCGCCCGTCCCGGCGGCGCTGCCGCTTGGCCTCCAGCCGGGTGGAGCCGGTGACGCCGCGGACGTCGTCGTCGCTGGTGGTCCGGCCGTCGCGGCCGGCGCGCTCAGGGCGCTCCTCCTCGCCGGTCTCGCCGCGGTCCTCGCTGCTGCCCCGGCGACGGCGACGGCGCCGGCGGCGGGTGCTGGAGCCGGTCTCGGCCTCCTCGGTCTCGCCGTCGTCGTCGGCGTCGGCCGCGTCGGTGTCCCCGGCGTCGTCGTCGGCGTCCTCGTCGGCCTGCTCCTCGCGGGCCTCGTCGGCGTCCTCGGCGTCCTCCGCCTCGTCGGCGGTGCGGCCGCGCCCGCGGCCGCGGCGGCCGCGCCGGCGCCGCCGGCTGCCGCTGGTCGCGGAGTCGTCGCGGTCCTCGGCGTCGCCGTCGTCGGCGCCTTCCTCGACCTCCTCGACGTCCTCGTCCGCGGCGGGGGCCGCCTCGACGTCCTCGGGCTCGGGCCGGCGCCGGGAGCGGCTCCGGCGCGGGCGGGCCGGCGCGGCGTCCTCGTCGCGCTCGGTCTCGGTCGCGAGCTCGGCGTCGTCGGCCTCCGGGCTCTCGGCGGGACGGCGGCTGCGCCGGCGCGGGGCCGGGGCGGCCTCGGCGTGCGGGGCCACGAAGCTGACGAACGCCGGGACCACGGGCGCCGGCGGGAGCACCGGCTCGAGGGAACCCGGGTCGGGCGCGGCGGCCGGGCGGGTGGCCCGGCGGCGCGGGCGGGCGACGACGGCGGTCGGCTCCGGGGAGCTGAACTGCGCGCCGAACGGGGAGACCGGCTCGTGCTCGGGTTCGGGCTCGGCGGTCTCCGCCTCCTCGCCCTCCGCGGTCGCGTCGGCGTCCGCGCCGTCCTCCCCGGGCCGGCCGGGGAGCGCCTGCTCGGCGGGGTCCGCCTCCGGCGTCTCCGCGGTGGTGCCGGTGTCGTCGTTCTGCTCTGCCACGAGGGCCTCCTCGTACGCTCCCGGGCGCCGATCTCGCGACTGGCGGCCGCGCAGGAGCGCGGGGTCAGGGCGGGCGGGCGTCCGCACGGGGTGCGGCGGGTCGCCCGACCCGCGAAGTCTGTGGGCGGTCCCTGCGCGGCGGTTGCCGCGGGCCGGGACCGGTGGTGCGGGGTGGTGCGGTGGTGCCGGGTCTTCGGGTGCGGCACGTCTGGCAGCCGTGCGCGCGGACGGGGCGGGGCGCCGGTTCGCCGGTCAGACCGCCGCGTGCTCCCCCTGGCAGCGGGTGCGCGCCGCACGGTCGGGACCGAGCGGATCGGCCACGGTCCCGTCGTCGTCGAGCCGGCCCTGCGCCTCACGCACGGCCCGGGGGGGCGACGGCGGGCGCAGGTCGGCGACGGCAGCGAGAGCGGCCACCACGTCGTCTGGTCGAACGGCGGGCGTCACCTGCCGGACGACCACGTCCAGTATGGCACAACCTGCCTCCGCGCCCGCCGACGCGCGGGCGACCGCGGCCCGCGCGTCGACGTCGCGCAGGCCGTTCTTGGTGCGCCGCGGCACCTCGACCACGTCGCGGGCCAGGAACTCCGCCAGCGCGGCGGCGAGGTCGGCGGGCGGGACACCGGGCAGCTCGATCCGCCAGACGGCCGCGTCGATCCGGTCGGCCAGCGCCCCGGTGCCCTCGGCCGCCTCCACGCACTCGAGGACGGCGACATCCGGCGGCAGCGCGGCGTCCAGGGCGGCCCGGACCTCCTCCGGGTCGCGGCGCTCGGCGAGACCGATCTCCACGTACTCGGCCTCGCTGGCCGCCCCGGTCGGCGCCGCCCCGAGGTAGGAGATCTTGGGGTGCGGGGTGAACCCGGCGGAGAACGCCATCGGCACCTGCGCGCGGCGCAGCGCCCGCTCCAGGGCCCGGGCGAGGTCGCGGTGCGAGGCGAAGCGCAGCCGGCCGCGCTTGGCGTACCGGATGCGCAGCTTCTGCACGGTCGGGGGCGGCGGCGGCCCCTCGGGCATGCGGGCCACTACCGGCCGACCACCGTCAGCGGCAGCAGGCTGCGCCCGGTCGGGCCGATCTGGATCTCGGTGCCCATGGTCGGGCAGACGCCGCAGTCGTAGCAGCCGGTCCAGCGGCAGTCGCCGACCTCCTGCTCGGAGATCGCCTCCTGCCAGTCCTCCCAGAGCCACTCCTTGTCCAGGCCGGAGTCGAGGTGGTCCCAGGGCAACACCTCGTGCTCGGTGCGCTCGCGGGTGGTGAACCAGTCGAGGTCGACGCCGAACGGGGCGAGCTCCTCGGCGGCGGCCGTCGTCCACCGCTCGAAGGAGAAGTGCTCGCTCCAGCCGTCGAACCGCCCGCCGTCGCGCCAGACCCGCTCGATCACCCGGCCGACCCGGCGGTCGCCGCGGGAGAGCAGGCCCTCGACGATGCCGGGCTTGCCGTCGTGGTAGCGCAGGCCGATCGAGCGGCCGACCCGCTTGTCGGCGTTGATCGCCTGGCGGAGGACGCGCAGCCGGTGGTCGATCGTCTCGGCGCTGGCCTGCCCCGCCCACTGGAACGGCGTGTGCGGCTTGGGCACGAAGCCGCCGATCGAGACGGTGCAGCGGATGTCCTTGGACCCGCTGGCCTCCCGGCCGGCGCGGATGACCTCGACGGCGAGCTCGGCGATCTCGAGGACGTCCTCGTCGGTCTCCGTGGGGAGCCCGCACATGAAGTAGAGCTTCACCTGCCGCCAGCCGTTGGCGTAGGCGGTGGTGACCGTGCGGACGAGGTCCTCCTTGGACACCGTCTTGTTGATCACCCGCCGGATCCGCTCGCTGCCGCCCTCGGGGGCGAAGGTGAGCCCCGAGCGGCGGCCGTTGCGGGACAGCTCGTTGGCGAGGGTGACGTTGAAGGCGTCCACCCGGGTCGACGGCAGGGACAGGCCGGTGTTGGTGCCCTCGTAGCGGTCGGCGAGCTCCTTGGCGATCTGGCCGATCTCGGAGTGGTCGGCGGACGACAGCGACAGCAGCCCGACCTCCTCGTAGCCGGTCGCGCGCAGGCCCTGGTCGACCATCGAGCCGATGCCGGTGATGGTGCGCTCGCGGACGGGACGGGTGATCATCCCGGCCTGGCAGAACCGGCAGCCGCGGGTGCAGCCGCGGAAGATCTCCACGCTCATCCGCTCGTGCACGCTCTCGGCCATGGGCACCAGCGGGGTCTTCGGGTAGGGCCACTCGTCGAGGTCGAGCACCGTGCGCTTGGCGACCCGGGCCGGGACGTCGTCGCGGGTGCGGGTGACCGCGGCGATGGCGCCGTCGGGCGCGTAGGAGACGGCGTAGAAGCGGGGCACGTAGACGCCCTCGACCCGGGCCAGCCGGGCGAGCAGCTCCTCGCGGCCGCCGGGGCGGCCCTGCTCCTTCCAGGCGCGGACGACGTCGGTGATGTCCCCGACCACCTGCTCGCCGTCGCCGAGGACGGCGCAGTCGACGAAGTCGGCGATCGGCTCGGGGTTGAACGCGGCGTGCCCGCCGGCGACCACCACCGGGTGGGTCTCGTCGCGGTCGAGCGCGTGCAGCGGCACGCCGGCGAGGTCGAGCGCCTCGAGCAGGTTGGTGTAGCCGAGCTCGGTGGCGAAGCTGACGCCGAGCAGGTCGAAGGCGCGCACCGGGCGGTGGGCGTCGACGGTGAACTGGCCGACGCCGTGCTCGCGCATGAGGGCGGCCAGGTCGGGCCAGACCGCGTAGGTGCGCTCGGCCAGGGCGTCGGGGCGCTCGTTGAGCACCTCGTAGAGGATCATCAGGCCCTGGTTGGGCAGCCCCACCTCGTAGGCGTCGGGGTACATCAGCGCCCAGTGGACGGGGACGGCGTCCCACTCCTTGACCTGCGAGTTGAGCTCACCGCCCACGTACTGGATCGGCTTCTGGACCTGGGCCAGGAGCGGCTCGAGGACGGGGTACAGCGACTGCACAGTCATGACCGGTCCAGGGTAGCCGCCGCCGCGGAGACCTCCCCCGGGCCGCTGCGAGTCGATCATCGGCTTCGTGCCGCTGGACACGCCGTTCCCCCGCGTGTCCAGCGGCAACGACTCGATGATCAAGTTCCGGCCGGGGGCTGATCATCGGCGGGTGGCCGGTCGGCACGCCGGCGGGGGCGGCCACCCGCCGATGAGCGACAGGGGTCAGGGGCTCACTTCAGCAGCAGGCCGGAGAGGCGGCGGGCGCCGACGGCCAGGCCGAGCAGGCCCATGACCAGCAGGTAGGCGGCGCTGCCCAGCAGCGACCAGCCCACGTCACCGGTCACCAGCCCGCGGACGAGCTCGATGCCGTGGTACAGCGGCGTACACCGCACCACCACCTGCAGCGGCTCGGGGTAGGTGGACAGCGGGTAGAAGGTGGTGGAGAACAGGAACAGCGGCAGCAGCGCCAGCTGGACGAACTCGAAGTCCTGCCAGCCGCGCAGGAACGTGGTGGCGGCCAGGCCGACGGCGGCGAACGCGAAGCCGATGAGCACCGCCGCGGGCAGGGCGAGCAGCGCCCACCATGAGCCGACCAGCCCGAGCACCAGCATGATCACCAGGAACGCCGCGGAGTAGGTGGCGCCCCGCAGCAGCGACCAGATCGTCTCCCCCACCGCGGCGTCCGGCGCCGACAGCGGCGTGGCCAGGACGGCGTCGTAGAGCTTCGAGTACCGCAGCTTGAAGAAGAGGTTGAACACCGAGTCGTAGATGGCGCCGTTCATCGCCGCGGCCGCCATGAGGCCCGGCGCGACGAACTGCTGGTAGGTCAGCGCCGACCCCGCGTCGGTCACCACGGTGCCGACCAGCCCGCCGATGCCGACGCCGATCGACAGCAGGTAGAAGAACGGCTCGAACAGGCCGGAGACGAACAGCAGCCAGGTGCGCCGGGCGACCAGCAGGTTGCGCTGCACGAGGTAGCCGGCCCGCCTCGCCGAGAGCGGGTGCAGCGGGAAGATCCGCCACAGCAGCGCCTGCCGCGGGGCCGCGGCCTCGAGGGTGCTCACGTGACCAGCCGCCGGCGGAACGCCCGGGCGGCGAGGACGACGCCCACGCCGAACCAGAGCAGCAGGTAGCCGACGTGCACCAGCGCCGGCCCGCCCTCCAGCGTGCCCAGCGCCAGGCCGCGGGAGAGCGCCACGCCGTGCCACAGCGGCGTCGCGTACGCCACCCACTCGAAGAACGCGGGCAGCTGGCTGACCGGGAAGAACGTCCCCGAGAACAGGAACATGGGCAGGATCAGGAACCGCTGCAGCCCGGCGAAGCCGGAGTCGTTGTCCAGCCTGGCCGCGAACGCGGTGATCGGGGCGGCGAACGCCAGCCCGGTGAGCAGCGCGGCGGGGAGCGCCAGCACCACCAGCGCGCTGTCGGCCGCGCCGAAGAGCACGAGGACGGCGAGGAAGAGCGCCGCCGACGTCCCCACCCGGAACGCCACGTACAGCAGGTGACCGACGAGCAGGTCGCGGACGCCGGCGGGGGTGGCCAGCACCGCCTCGTAGGTCTTGTCCCACTTGATCGCGCCGAGCACCGGGTAGGTGGACTCGAAGCTGCCCAGCTGCATCGCGGCGGCGGCCAGCAGCCCCGGCGCCAGGAACGCCAGGTACCCCACCCCGCCCGGCAGCTGACCCGGTCCGCGGTCGACGAGGACGCCGAGGGTCAGCCCCATCGCGGCGAGGAACAGCGCCGGCTCCAGCACGCTGCTCACCAGGCTGCTGCGCCAGTAGTGCCGGTAGGCGGTCAGCCGGTGGGCGGCGAAGGCCAGCGCGCCGGGCGCGGGAGCGGTCACGTCAGTCCACCAGCGTGCGGCCGGTCAGGCGGAGGAAGACGTCCTCCAGCGAGCTGCGGCGCACGAGGCTCGACAGCGGGTGGACGCCGCCGGCGGTGACGGCGGAGAGCGCGGCGTCGCCGTCGGCGGTGTAGAGCAGCAGCCGGTCCGGCAGCACCTCGATCCGGTCGGCCGCGCCCCGCTGCAGCACCGGCTCCAGGTCGGGCACGTGGCGCTCCGGCCCGGGCTGGCCCTCCAGCAGCGGGAAGCGCAGCTCGAGCACCTCGCGCGTGGAGTAGCGGCGGATGAGCTCGGCCGGCGATCCCTCGGCGGCGATCCGGCCCTTGTCCATGACCACCAGCCGGTCGCACAGCTGCTCGGCCTCGTCCATGTAGTGGGTGGTGAGCACCAGCGTCACCCCGCGCTGCTTGAGCCGGTAGAGCCGCTCCCAGAGCACGTGCCTGGCCTGCGGGTCCAGCCCGGTCGTGGGCTCGTCGAGCAGGACGACGTCGGGCTCGTTGATCAGCGAGCGGGCGATGGTGAGCCGGCGCTTCATGCCGCCCGAGAGCGGCTCGACCTTGTCGCCGGCGCGGTCGGCGAGCTGCACGAACTCCAGCAGCTCCGCGGCGCGCTCCCGCAGCAGCGCCTTGGGCAGGCCGAAGTACCGGCCGTAGACCAGCAGGTTCTCGGCGACGGTGATCTCGAGGTCGAGGTTGTCGGTCTGCGGGACGACGCCGAGGCGCGCCCGGATCGCCGGCCCGTCGACCGTCGGGTCGAGCCCGAGGACCCGCAGCTCCCCGGCCGTGGGCGGCGAGACCGCGCCGATCATCCGCATCGTCGAGCTCTTGCCGGCGCCGTTGGGACCGAGGAACCCGAAGGACTCCCCCGGCGCGACCTCGACGTCGATGCCGTCGACCGCCGTGAAGTCGCCGAAGCGCTTCACCAGGCCGCGCGCGCTGATGAGGGCCTGGTCCACGCGCCGAACCCTAGTGACGGGCACCGACACGGACGAGCGGGTTCCGGTGGCCCGAGTGGCGACGGTCACCCCCCTCTCGGGTGGCCCCCGGTCATGGGAGCCGCCAGGATCGAATTCGTAGTCTCGCGACTACACCTGGTGAGGACGTCGAGGGGACGACGGGTGGACGCTGCAGCACGCACCTCCCCCGACAGCGCCCTGGCCCGTCTGCGCCGCGCGTTCCCCGGCGGCCGCGCGCTGCCCGACGAGCAGTGGGCCGAGCACCACGGCTTCGTCCTGCGCACGCTGGTCGCGCTCTGCGTCGCCGTGGCCGGCTACGCCCTGGTCCAGGGGCACCCGCCGCTGCACGCCGCCGCGCACGCCGCCCCGCTGGTGCTGCTCACCCTGGCCGCCCGGGCGACCGCGCTGCCCCGGGTGCACCGGGCGGGGGCCGGCGCGGCGGCGCTGATGACCGCCGCGGCGCTGGTGGTCCACCTCTCCGGCGGGCAGACCGAGGCGCACTTCCTGTTCTTCGCGCTGCTCCCGCTGGCCACCCTGTACGCGACGCCGGTGCCGTTCGTGCTGGCCGTCGCCTACGTCGCCGTGCACCACTTCCTCTTCGGCACCCTGTTCCCCGGCTCGGTGTTCGCCCACGACGTGCCGGCCCTGGGCATGGCCGCCGTCCACGCCGCCTTCGTCGTCCTCGAGAGCTGGGCCTGCGTGGTGGCCTGGCGGCGGTTCGAGGACCGGCGCACCCGGGTGGAGTCGCTGGTGACCAGCCGGACGGCCGAGCTGCGCGCGCAGCGTGACGAGCTGGCCCGCCTGGCCGCCGTCGTCCAGTCGACCGACGACGCCGTCGCGACGCTCTCCCCCGACGGGCGGATCCTCACCTGGAACCCCGGGGCCGAGCGGCTCTACGGGTGGTCGGCGGCGGAGGCCGTCGGCCGGCCGATCGGGGTGGTGGTCCCGGAGGGCCAGCCGCGGTCGACGCGGGCGGTCCTGGAGGAGGTGGCGGAGAACTTCGGGCTCAGCGTCGAGCGCACCCACCGCCGCCGCGACGGCCGGTGCTTCGACGCGCTGGTCACCCTCTCGGCGATCCGCGACGACGAGGGGCGGACCACCGGCATCGCCGCGATCTCCCGCGACATCAGCGGTCAGAAGCGCAGCCAGGCCGAGGCGCTGGCCGCCGCGCACCGGCTGCAGGAGCAGGCCGACGAGCTGGCCCGGCTGGCGCTGCACGACCCGCTCACCGGGCTGGCCAACCGCGCGCTGATGCGCGACCGGCTCGAGCACGCGCTCGCCGCCCGCCGAGTGCCCCGCCGCGACGCCGTCCTGCTGCTCGACCTCGACGACTTCAAGTCGGTCAACGACGTGTTCGGCCACGGCGCCGGCGACGCCGTCCTCACCGAGGTCGCCCGCCGGCTGCAGGCCTGCGTGCGCCCGGACGACACCGTCGCCCGGCTCGGCGGCGACGAGTTCGTCGTGCTCATGGAGGACGTCGACGGCCGGGCCGACGCCTGCGCGGTGGCCGAGCGCCTGCTGGCCGCGATCGTCCGGCCGGTGCCGTGGGGCACCGAGCGGTTCGAGGTGGGCTGCAGCATCGGGATCACGCTGACCGGGACGCGCGACCGCCGCGGCCCCGACGAGCTGCTCCGCGACGCCGACATCGCGATGTACGCGGCCAAGTCGGCCGGCCGCAACCGCGCCCGGGTGTTCGAGCCGGGCATGCGCGACGACGTCGTCGCGCACGACCGGCTGGTCGGCGACCTGCGCGAGGCGATCCCCGGCGGTCAGCTGCGGCTGCTGTTCCAGCCGCAGGTCGACCTGCGGTCGGGGTGCGTGGACGGCGTCGAGGGCCTGGTGCGCTGGGAGCACCCGGAGCGCGGGCTGCTGGCGCCGGGCGACTTCCTGCCGGTGGCCGAGAGCGCCGGGCTGGTCGACGCCATCGACGACTGGGTGCTCGAGACCGCCTGCGCCCAGCTGCGCGACTGGCGGGAGGCGGACCTCCCCCCGCTGCGGGTCTCGATCAACGTCTCGGCCCGGCGGCTCGCCCGCGGCGACCTGCCCGCCGCGGTCGCCGCGCGCAGCGACGAGGCCGGGGTGGACGTCGGCCGGCTGGAGCTCGAGGTCACCGAGACGCTGGCCACCGGCTCGGACACCGACGCGGCCGAGGCGCTGGACGGGGTGCGCCGGCTGGGCGCCTCCGTGGCCATCGACGACTTCGGCATGGGGCACTCGTCGTTCAGCCGGCTGCAGGCCTTCCCGCTCGACCGGCTGAAGATCGACCGGTCGTTCGTGGCCCCGCTGCGGGCCGGGGCGGCCGAGGGGTCCATCGCCGGGGCGATGGTCGCCCTCGGCGCCGGCCTCGGGCTGGGCGTGGTCGCCGAGGGCGTCGAGACCCGCGAGCAGCTGGCGGCGCTGCAGGAGCTGGGCTGCCGCAGCGCCCAGGGCTTCCTGTTCTCGCCGCCGGTGCCGGCCGACGAGGTGGCGCGCCTGGTGCGCGCCGGCGCCCCGCTGCTGCCGCGCTAGGAACGCGTCGCGGGTCGACCCCGGGACGCGTCCGCCGGGCCCCCGGACCTCAGCCCAGGTCGGGGAAGAAGAGCTTCACCTCGCGCGCGGCCGACTCGGGCGAGTCGGAGCCGTGCACGATGTTCGACTGCACCTCGAGGGCGAAGTCGCCGCGGATCGTGCCCGGCGCGGCCTTGACCGGGTCGGTGGCGCCGGCCAGGGCGCGGAACGCCTCGATGGCCCGCGGCCCCTCCACGACCAGCGCCAGCAGCGGGCCGCTGGTGATGAACTCGACCAGCGAGCCGAAGAACGGCCGCTCGCGGTGCTCGGCGTAGTGGGTCTCGGCGACCTCGGCGGTCAGCGTGCGCAGCTCGGCGGCGACCAGCCGCAGGCCCTTGGCCTCCAGCCGGGAGACGACCTCGCCGACCAGGCCGCGGGCTACGCCGTCGGGCTTGACCAGGACCAGGGTGCGCTCAGCAGTGGGTGCGGACACGAGGCGGCAGCCTACGGGACGCCGTGTGTCAACTCGGGTTGACAGGCGGGAGATGTCAACCTACGTTGACAACCATGGCCTCCCCCACCGACGTCACCACGGCCGCCGCGGCCGACGACCCGGACACCGGGCTGCGGGCGGTGCGGGCGCTGCGCGACCTCGCCGAGCGCCTCGAGGTGCTCCAGGTGCGCAACGCCCGCGACCGCGGCTGGTCGTGGCAGCAGATCGCCGACGCCCTGGGCGTCACCCGGCAGGCCGTGCACAAGAAGCACGCCCGCGGCAGGAAGGACGGTTGAGATGTTCGAGCGCTTCACCGAGGAGGCCCGCCAGGTGGTCGTCCGCGCCCAGGAGGAGGCGCGCGACCTGCGGGCGAGCCGGATCGAGCCGGTGCACCTGCTGCTGGCGCTCAGCCGCGACCCGGCGCGCGGCGGGAGCACGCTGCGCGCCGCGGGGGTCGAGCACGAGCGGCTGCGGTCGGCGCTGCGGCGGTCCGGCGGGCTGGACGCCGACGCGCTGGCCGCCGTCGGCATCGACCTCGACTCGGTGCGCGCCGCCGCCGAGGCCGCGTTCGGGCCGGGCGCGCTCGACCACCAGGGCCCGCGCACCGGCGGCCACCTGCCGTTCACCGGCGACAGCAGGAAGGCGCTGGAGGAGTCGCTGCGCGCCGTCCTCCGGCGCAGGCAGCGGCGGATCGACAGCGGGCACGTGCTCTCCGGCGTCCTCGCCGTGGGCGACCCGGCGGTCGCCCGCCTGCTGCAGCAGCTCGGCACCGACGCCGACGCGCTGCGGGAGCGGCTGGAGGGCAGCGACGCCGCCTAGCCGTCGCCGTCCTCGGGGGCGGCCGCGGGCGGGCCGAACGTGCTGCCGAGCAGCTCCTTGCGCACCTGCAGCAGGTACAGCCAGATCAGCGCGAACACGCCGCCGAGCAGCCACATCACGCTGTTGAACAGGCCGGTGAGCACGACCGGGACCTGCAGCGCCGTGCCGATGAGGAGCCCCTGCGGCCGGCGCTGCAGCCCGGCGGCCACCACGAGCAGGGCGAAGAGCACCAGCAGCGCGGTCAGCCGGAACCCGGTCAGGCCCGGCCCCGACTGCGCGATCCCGCGCGGCACGAACAGGACCACGATCGCCTCGAGCAGCAGCGCCGCGGCCGCGCCGCCGCTCAGAGCCTTGGCGGCGCGGGCCGGGTCGACGGCCCTCACGGGGTCGAGCCCCCGAGCAGCGTGCGGGTCTCCCCCGCCGTGATGACGCTGCCGGTGACCAGCACGCCGGAGCCGCCGAGGGCGTCGTCGGGGCCGGCCTCGGCCAGCTCGATCGCCGACTCCAGCGCCTCCGGGAGGAGCGGGTGCACGCTCACCCGGTCGGCGCCGAAGACGTCGACCGCCAGCGCCCCCAGCTCGTCGGCCGGCATCGCCCGCGGCGAGCTGTTCTGGGTGACGACCAGCTCGGCGCAGACGTCCTCCAGCGCGGCGAGCATGCCCGGGACGTCCTTGCCGCGGACGCAGCCGACCACGCCGACCAGGCGGGTGAAGTCGAACGACTCCCGGATCGCGGCCACCGTCGCGGCCATGCCCGCCGGGTTGTGCGCGGCGTCGACCAGCACGGTCGGCGAGCTGCGCACCCGCTCCAGCCGCCCGGGCGAGCGGACGCCGGCGAAAGCCCGGCGCACCGTCTCGACGTCGATCGGCCCGGTGGCCGCGCCCGCCCCCAGGAAGGCCTCGACGGCGGCCAGCGCGGTGACGGCGTTCTGCGCCTGGTGGGCGCCGAACAGCGGGAGGAACAGCTCCTCGTACTCCCCACCGAGGCCCTGCAGGCGCAGCAGCTGGCCGCCGACGGCGACCTTGCGCTCCAGCACGCCGAACTCGGTGCCCTCGCGGGCCACCGTCGCCTCCACCTCCACCACCCGGCGCACGAGGGCGTCGAGGGCGGCCGGCTCCTGGTGGGCGAGGACCGCGATCGAGTCGCGCTTGATGATCCCGGCCTTCTCGCCGGCGATCGTGCCGACGTCGGGGCCCAGGTACTCGGCGTGGTCGAGCGCCACCGGCGTCACCACGGCGACCCGGGCGTCGGCGACGTTGGTGGCGTCCCAGGTGCCGCCCATGCCGACCTCGATGACGGCCACGTCGACCGGCGCGTCGGCGAACAGCGCGTAGGCCATGCCGACCATGACCTCGAAGAAGCTCATGGGGACGTCGCCGGCGGCGTCGACCATCTCGACGTACGGGGCGATGTCGTCGTAGGTCTCCACGAACCGCTCGGCGCCGACCGGCTCGCCGTCGAGGACGACGCGCTCGCGGATCGACTGCAGGTGCGGGCTGGTGAACCGGCCGACGCGCAGGCCGAAACCGCGCAGCAGCTCGTCGACGGCCCGCGCCGTCGTCGTCTTGCCGTTGGTGCCCGCGACCTGGACGACCGGGTAGGCCCGCTGCGGCGAGCCGAGCAGGTCCATCAGGGCGTTGATCCGGGTGAGCGAGGGCTCCAGCCGGCTCTCGGGCCAGCGCGCGAGCAGCGCCTTCTCGACGCGGGCCATCTCGCCGTGCTCGGTGCTGCTCATCCTCCCCAGGATGCCAGGGGCCCGCTTCCTAGGATGGAGGGCATGGAAACCCGCGGCGTGCCCGAGAAGCCGTCCCTGGACGGGCTCGAGGAGAAGTGGATCAAGCACTGGGCCGCGGAGGACACCTACGCCTTCGACCGCGCCGCCGCGCTCTCCGCGCCCCGGGAGCAGGTCTACTCGATCGACACCCCGCCCCCGACCGCGAGCGGCTCGCTGCACGTGGGGCACGTGTTCAGCTACACCCACACCGACATCGTCGCCCGCTACCAGCGCATGCTCGGCAAGCACGTCTTCTACCCGATGGGCTGGGACGACAACGGCCTGCCCACCGAGCGGCGGGTGCAGAACTACTACGGCGTGCGCTGCGACCCCTCGCTGCCCTACGACAGCTCGTACGAGCCCCCGGCCAAGCCCGGCAAGGACCAGACGCCGGTGTCGCGGCGCAACTTCGTCGAGCTGTGCGAGCGGCTGACCGAGGAGGACGAGCGCGCCTTCGAGCAGCTGTGGCGCCGGGTCGGCCTGTCGGTGGACTGGTCGAACGTCTACCGGACGATCTCGGAGACCTCGCGGGCCATCGCCCAGAAGATGTTCCTGCACAACCTCGCCCGCGGTGAGGCCTACGCGCAGGAGGCGCCGACCCTCTGGGACGTCACCTTCCGCACCGCCGTCGCCCAGGCCGAGCTGGAGGACCGGGAGCGCCCCGGCGCCTACCACCGGATCTCCTTCCACGGCGCCTCCGGCCCGGTCTTCATCGAGACCACCCGGCCGGAGCTCATCCCGGCCTGCGTCGCGCTGGTCGCCCACCCCGACGACGAGCGGTACCAGCCGCTGTTCGGCCGGACGGTGCGCACGCCGCTGTTCGACGTCGAGGTGCCGGTGGTCGCCCACCGCCTGGCCGAGCCCGACAAGGGCTCGGGCATCGCGATGATCTGCACCTTCGGCGACCTCAACGACGTCACCTGGTGGCGCGAGCTGCAGCTGCCCACCCGGGCGATCGTCGGCTGGGACGGCCGGCTGGTCGCCGAGCCGCCGGCCGGGGTGCCCGCCGGCCCGTACGCCGAGCTGGCCGGGAAGACGCCGTTCAGCGCCCAGCAGCGGATCGTGGAGATGCTGCGGGAGTCCGGCGACCTCGACGGCGAGCCCAAGCCGATCACCCACCCGGTCAAGTTCTACGAGAAGGGCGACCGGCCGCTGGAGATCGTCACCACGCGGCAGTGGTACATCCGCAACGGCGGCCGCGACCCGCAGCTGCGCGACGCGCTGATCGCGCGCGGCCGGGAGATCGAGTGGGTCCCCGAGCACATGCGCCACCGGTACGAGAACTGGGTCGAGGGCCTCAACGGCGACTGGCTGATCAGCCGGCAGCGGTTCTTCGGCGTCCCGTTCCCGGTCTGGTACCGCCTGGACGCCTCCGGGGAGCCGGTGCACGACGACCCGATCCTGGCCGACGAGGCGGCGCTGCCGGTCGACCCGTCGTCCGACGTCCCGCCGGGGTACGACGAGTCGCAGCGCGGCCGGCCGGGCGGGTTCGTCGCCGACCCCGACGTCATGGACACCTGGGCGACGTCGTCGCTGTCGCCGCAGGTGGCCTCGGGCTGGGAGACCGACCCCGAGCTGTTCGCGCACGTCTTCCCGATGGACCTGCGCCCGCAGGCGCACGACATCATCCGCACCTGGCTGTTCTCCACCGTGGTGCGCTCGCACTACGAGTTCGGCGCGGCGCCGTGGTCGCACGCGGCGATCTCCGGGTTCGTCGTCGACCCCGACCGCAAGAAGATGTCGAAGTCGAAGGGCAACGTCGTCACGCCGATCGACGTGCTGGAGCGCTACGGCACCGACGCCGTGCGCTGGCGGGCCGCGGGCGCCCGGCCGGGCGCGGACTCGCCGTTCGACGAGGCGCAGATGAAGGTCGGCCGCCGGCTGGCCATCAAGATCCTCAACATCGGCAAGTTCGTGCTGGGGCTCGGCGCGTCCTCCGGCCTCACCGCCGAGCAGGTCACCGAGCCGCTGGACCTGTCGCTGCTGGCCGGGCTGGCCGCCGTCGTCGACGAGGCGACGCAGGCGATGGACGCCTACAACTACACCCGCGCCCTCGAGGTGGCCGAGACCTTCTTCTGGTCGTTCTGCGACGACTACGTGGAGCTGGTGAAGTCGCGGGCCTACGGGTCGGGACCGGCGGCGGAGTCGGCGCAGGCGGCGCTGGCGCTGGCGCTGTCGGTGCTGCTGCGGCTGTTCGCCCCCGTGCTGCCGTTCGTCACCGAGGAGGTCTGGTCCTGGTGGCAGGGCGGCTCGGTGCACCGGGCGCTGTGGCCGCGGGCCACCGAGCTGCCGCGCGGCGGTGACCCGGCGCTGGTCGGCGTGGTCGCCGAGGCGCTGGCCGGGGTGCGCAAGGCGAAGTCCGACGCCAAGCAGTCGATGCGGGCCGACGTCGAGTCGGCGACGGTCACCGCGCCGGCCGCCCAGGTGCCGCTGCTGGAGGCGGCGCGCTCCGACCTGGTGGACGCCGGCCGGATCGCCGCGCTGACGATCGAGCCCGGTGACGGCGAGCTGCGCGTCGCCGTCGTGCTCGCCCCGCCCGCGCAGGCCTGAGCGGCGGGCGCCCGGGCGGCGCGGCGCGCCGACGCACAGGTTCCCGGCCTAGCGTGAGGTGATGGCCGCTGCCGTCGCGCCCGCCGCCGCTCCCCCGCGCATCCGCCTGCACGGCGTGGACGCCGCCCGCGGGCTGGCCGTCGTCGGCATGCTGCTGGTCGACAACCGGGGCAGCGACGCGATCGGCAGCCAGCTGGTGCACGCGCCGTGGCACGGCCTGCGGGTCGCCGACGTCGTCTTCCCCCTGTTCCTGCTGCTGGTCGGCGTCTCCATGCCGTTCTCCCGCCGGGCGCAGCGGCCGCGTGCGGCGCTGCTGCGCGTGCTGCGGCTGTTCGCGCTCGGCTGGCTGATCGTCACCGCGAAGTACGGGTGGGGCAGCGTCGGCGCCGGGGTGCTCGGCCACATCGCCGGGGCGTACCTGCTGTGCTGGCTGCTGCTGCGGCTCCCCCGGCGGGCGCAGGTCCCGGTGGCGTCCGCCGTCCTGGCCGGGCTGGCCGTGCTGTGGTGGTGGGTGCCGGCCCCCGGTGCCGCGGCGCCGTCGCTGGCCGAGGGGGCGAACTGGGCCTCGTGGTTCGATGCGGCCCTGGGGCCGGGCTTCTCGGCCGAGGGGCCGCACTGCTACCTGCCCAGCGCGCTCACCGTCTTCCTCGGCGTGCTGGCCGGCCGCCTGCTGCAGCGGTTCCAGGGCCGCGCCGCCGACGTCCGCCTGGTCCTCTTCGGCCTTCCGCTCCTCGCCGCGGGGCTGCTGCTGGCGCCGGTGCTGCCGCTGAACAAGGCGCTGTGGACGCCGTCGTACGTGCTCGCCACCGGCGGGATCGGGCTGCTGGTGCTGGCCGCGGCGCACTGGGCGGTGGACACCCGCGGCGTGCGGCGCCCGTTCCGGCCGCTGGAGGTGCTGGGGCTCAACGCGATCGTCGCGTTCGTCCTCTCCGAGCTGCTCTTCGGCGCGCTGCTCGACGACACGGCGCAGCCCGCGGTGGTGGCGGCCCTGGCCGGTGCCACGACGCCGGCGGTGGCGGCGTGGGCGTGGGCCCTGGCCAGCATCGGCGTCGTGTGGGCCGTCTGCGCCGTCCTGGCCCGGCGCGAAATCGTCGTCCGGGTGTGACCGTCAGGTGGCGACCGCGACCATGCGGTCGACGCTGACCACCTGCAGCCCGCGCTCGGTGAGCCGCGCCAGCGCCTCCGGCAGCGCCTCCACCTCGGTCTCCCGCCGGGCGGAGAGGTTGACGGTGAACGCCGCGCCGGGGTTGAACGTGCCGCGGCCGATGCCGTCGTGCAGGCCGAGCACGTCACCGGCCAGCGGGGTGTCGCCGATGTACCTCGCCACCACCCGCGGGTCGCTGCTGTCACCGGGGCCGCGGGTGCACGACCACAGCCGCACCTCGTAGCCCATCTCGGCGCAGATCTTCAGCGCCGAGCCGGTCAGCTCGCCGCGCGGCGGGCGGAAGCTGGTGATCGGGGCGTCGACGATGTCCTCGACCTCCTGGGCGCACCGGACGATCTGCTCGCGCGTCTGCGCCGGGGTCAGCCGGGAGAGGTCCTCGTGCGTCCAGGTGTGGTTGCCCAGCTCGTGCCCGGCCGCGACGACGTCCCGCAGGATGCCGGGGTGCTCGACGGCGTTGTAGCCCATGATGTTGAACGTGGCCGTGGCGCCGGCCGCGGCCAGGGCGTCGAGGATCCGCGGCGTGAACTCGGGCGTCGGCCCGTCGTCGAAGGTGAAGGCGACCAGCGGCTGGTCGGTGGTCAGCGACCAGAGGAGCCGGTGCGACCCCAGTCGCTCGACGTCGGAGAACTCGTCGGCGGCCCCGCTGGTCTCCAGGAACTGCCGCTCGGCGCGGACGGCGGCGCGGCGGCGGACGGCGTCCTCGTCATCGGTGACCACGACCCCGGTGACCGCCCCTGCCGCGGCCCCGACGGCGCCGGACCCGAGGCCGACCAGGAGGTCCCGTCTCGTGGGCACGCCTATCGGTACACCCACGAGGGCTGCACCGGAACCCCCTGGTCTCGTCAGTTCGGGCCTGGTTCGGATCGAAAGTCACGGTCCCGGCCCGCTCGACGGAGGCGGCGGGTCAGGCGGGGTCGGCCTCGAAGGTGACGGTCAGCTCCTCGACGCCGAGGCCCTCCGCCAGCGAGGTGAGCATGTCGCGGGTGTTGTCCTCGGCGCGCTCGCGCAGGTCGCTGGCCGCGGCGGCGGAGGCGAGACGCTCCTCGGCCTCGGCGTAGAGCGCGGTGTCGTCGGTGGTGTCGTCGGCGAGCGCGTCACCGACCCGCTGCACGAGGCCGCGGTCGCGGTCGAGCACGCGGCTCTCGGCGGGGTCCAGGCGCGGCTCGGCGAGCTCCGGCGCCGGCAGCACGACCGTCGCCGTCCGCCCGTCGGCCGAGAGCTCCACGGCGTCCCCGACGTCCTCGAGGTCGACGTAGGCGTCCACGGTGCCGGTGGCCAGGAGGCTGGTCCGCTCGCCGCTGATCACCGAGGGCAGGTACGGGGTGTCGCGCTCCAGGTCGACCACGACCTGGAAGGTGCCGGTGGCGGCGTGGTACTCGTGCAGGTCGTCCAGCGCCAGCAGCAGCGGGGTGGTGCTGCGGTCGACCACCTCCTCGGCGAAGGGGTTCTCCCAGCCGACGAGGGTCTGCAGCCCGAAGCCGGCGGCGGCCAGGGCGGCGGCGCCCACGACGAGGCGGCGGCCGCGGGGACGGCGCCGGCGGGGCGCGGCGGTGGCGGGGATCGGACGGTCCAGCAGCATCGGCACGCGCGGGCTCCCTGCGGGCGACGGGGGGATTGCGTGGTGCAGCACACGATGGCGCCCCGTCATTCCCGCTGGGGCAAGAAAAACGGCCCGCCTCCCAGCTGGGAGGCGGGCCGCGAGGCGTGCAGGTGCTACGCCGACTTCTCGCGGGGGGCGCGGGCGGGCTTGCGCGGCACGATCGTCGGGTTGACGTGCTCGAGCACGACCTCCTTGGTGATCACCACGGTGGCGACGTCGTCCCGGCTGGGGACGTCGTACATCACCGACTGGAGCACCTCCTCCATGATCGCGCGCAGGCCGCGGGCGCCGGTGCCGCGCAGGATCGCCTGGTCGGCGATCGCCTCGAGCGCGTCGTCGGTGAACTCCAGGTCGACGCCGTCGAGCTCGAAGAGCTTGCGGTACTGGCGCACCAGCGCGTTCTTCGGCCTGGTGAGGATCTGGATCAGCGCCTCGCGGTCCAGCGCCTGCACGCTGGTGATCACCGGCAGCCGGCCGATGAACTCGGGGATCATGCCGAACTTCAGCAGGTCCTCCGGCATGACCTCGGCGAAGGCGTTGGCCTCCTCGATCTCCTTCTTGCTGCGGACCTCGGCGCCGAAGCCGATGCCCTGCTTGCCGATCCGCTGCTCGATGACCTTCTCCAGACCGGCGAAGGCGCCGCCCACGATGAACAGCACGTTCGTCGTGTCGATCTGGATGAACTCCTGGTGCGGGTGCTTGCGGCCGCCCTGCGGGGGCACCGACGCCGTCGTCCCCTCGAGGATCTTCAGCAGCGCCTGCTGCACGCCCTCGCCGGAGACGTCGCGGGTGATCGACGGGTTCTCGCTCTTGCGAGCGATCTTGTCGACCTCGTCGATGTAGATGATCCCGGTCTCGGCCCGCTTGACGTCGTAGTCGGCGGCCTGGATCAGCTTGAGCAGGATGTTCTCGACGTCCTCGCCGACGTAGCCGGCCTCGGTGAGCGCGGTGGCGTCGGCGATGGCGAACGGGACGTTGAGCATCCGGGCCAGCGTCTGCGCCAGGTGGGTCTTGCCGCAGCCGGTCGGGCCCATGAGCAGGATGTTGGACTTGGCCAGCTCGACCGAGTCGTCGCGGCTGGCGCGCTCACCGCCGGCCTGGATCCGCTTGTAGTGGTTGTAGACGGCCACCGAGAGCGTGCGCTTGGCCTTCTCCTGGCCGATCACGTACTGCTCGAGGAAGTCGTGGATCTCCTTGGGCTTCGGCAGCTCGTCGAACTTCAGGTCCGACGACTCCGAGAGCTCCTCCTCGATGATCTCGTTGCACAGGTCGATGCACTCGTCGCAGATGTAGACCCCGGGGCCCGCGATGAGCTTCTTGACCTGCTTCTGGCTCTTGCCGCAGAAAGAGCACTTGAGCAGGTCACCGCTCTCGCCGATTCGTGCCACCTGCTGACCTCCACCTCGGATGTCGGGGCCTGGGAAGTGGGCCCCGCGTGTGCATGTCGTGCTGCCGTGCCCGTGCTCTCGCCTCGCTCTGGCGGCGCGCCCCGCGAGGCTGTCCTCCCGGCGGCTCCACCGGGGATCGGGTCTCGCCGACCGTACCCGCTCGCCCCGACCCGGACGGGCAATGACGCACCCGGTCGGGAGGGGCGAACCACATCTGTCGCCTGTGCTCCCTGCGCCCCCTGACGGTACGGGCCGGAACCCCGACTCGCGAAGCCCCGGCCCGCACCGAATCCGGGGGGATCAGGCCGGGAGGGCGTTCAGCTTCCGGCTCTGGATGACCTCGTCGACGATGCCGTAGGCCTTCGCCTCCTCGGCCGTGAGGATCTTGTCGCGCTCGATGTCGGTGCGGACCTGGTCGACCGTCTGGCCGGTGTGCCGGGCCAGGATCTCCTCCATCTGGGTGCGCACGCGCTGGATCTCCGCGGCGTGGATCTCCAGGTCGGACACCTGGCCGCCGGACTCGCCCGAGGGCTGGTGGATCAGCACCCGCGAGTACGGCAGCGCCAGCCGCTTGCCCGGCGTGCCGGCCGCGAGCAGGACGGCGGCGGCGGAGGCGGCCTGGCCCATGCAGACGGTCTGGATGTCGGGGCGGACGAACATCATCGTGTCGTAGATGGCCATCAGCGACGTGAACGAGCCGCCGGGCGAGTTGATGTAGATCGTGATGTCGCGGTCGGGGTCGGCGGACTCCAGCGTGATCAGCTGGGCCATCACGTCGTTGGCCGAGGCGTCGTCGATCTGCACCCCGAGGAAGATGATCCGCTCCTCGAAGAGCTTGTTGTACGGGTTGCTCTCCTTCATGCCGTAGCTCGTGCGCTCCACGAAGGAGGGCAGGACGTACCGGCTGGAGGGCATCTGGAAGCCGCTCATGATCAGTCCCTCCGGACTCAGTTGTCGGTGACCGGGTTGGCGCTGTCGGTCATGGCCGCACGGCTGACGACGTGGTCGACGAAGCCGTACTCGAGGGCCTCCTGCGCGGTGAACCAGCGGTCGCGGTCGGAGTCCTTCTCGATCTGCTCGATGCTCTGGCCGGTGTGGAAGGACTGCAGCTCGTTGAGCTCGCGCTTGGTCCGGCGGAACAGGTCGGCCTGGATGGCGATGTCGGACGCGGTGCCGCCCACGCCGGCCGAGGGCTGGTGCATCATGATCCGCGCGTGCGGCAGGGCGTAGCGCTTGCCCTTGGTGCCGGCGGTGAGCAGGAACTGGCCCATCGAGGCGGCCAGGCCCATGCCGTAGGTGGCCACGTCGCAGTCGATGAACTGCATCGTGTCGTAGATCGCCATGCCGGCCGTCACCGAGCCGCCGGGCGAGTTGATGTAGAGGTGGATGTCGCGCTTGGGGTCCTCGGCCGACAGCAGCAGCATCTGCGCGGCCAGCTGGTTGGCGATGACGTCGTCGACCTGGCTGCCGAGGAAGATGATCCGCTCGCGCAGGAGACGCTCGTAGACCGAGTCGTTGAGATTCATCCCTCCGGCCGCGGCGCGCATCAGGGGCGCGCCCGCCGGGATCGGGTCGGTGCTCACGGGTGGAATGACCTCCGTAGGACTGTTGCGCGGTCGGACTGGCGAGTGGTGCCGGGCCCCTCGGGGCCTCCGGCGGGCGGTACCCGCCGGGATTCGCCTGAGTCCTGTCGACCCTAACGCGCGCAGCCGGGGCGGCAGTCCTCCGCGGGCCGGTGTTCGCCGTGGGCGCAGCGCCGTCCCGCCCCCGGCAGCACGACGCCGCCCTCCCCGGCTCGGGGAGGGCGGCGTCGGCGTCGGTCGGTACCCGGGGCTCAGGCCTTGGCGGTGTCCTCGGACTCCGCGGCGGCCGGCTCGTCGGCCGCGGCGTCGGCGTCGGCGTCGACGTCCGCCTCGGCCTCGGCCTCGGCGGCCTCGGCGGCCTCCTCGGCGGCCGGGGCCTGGACGGTCTGCGGGCGCAGCGCCTCGAGGTCGACGACGTTGCCCGACGCGTCGGTGATCGTCGTCTGCTCCAGCAGCTGGGCCAGCGCCTTGGTGCGGCGGACCTCGGCGACGAACTCGGCGATGTTGCCGCCCTGCTGCAGCTGCTGGGCGTACTGCTCCGGGCTCACGCGGTTGCGCTGCGCCTGGGCCACGATCTGCGCGGAGAGGTCGTCGTTGTCGACGGTGACCTCCCGGGCGTCGGCGATCGCGTCGAGGATGAACTGCGTCTTGACCGCCTCGACGACGCTCTTGCGGTTGTCCTCGTCGTAGGCCTCGCGGCTCTCGACCCCGGCCGCCTGCAGGTAGGCGTCCCAGTCCATGCCGGCCTGGGCGAGCTCCTGGCCCAGCCGCTGGGAGCGCCACTCGACCTCGCGGTCGACGATGTTCTCGGGCACCGGCACCTCGATCGTCTCGATCAGGTGCTCGACCAGCTTGTCGCGGGCCTGGGCGCCCTGCTGCATCGTCTTCACCCGCGACAGCCGCTGGCGGACGTCGTCGCGCAGCTCCTCGAGGGTGTCGAACTCGCTGGCGGTGGAGGCGAACTCGTCGTCGAGCTCGGGCAGCTCCTTGGCCTTGACCGAGCGGACGGTAACGGTGACCTCGGCCTGCTCGCCGGCGTTCGGGCCGGACAGCAGCGGGGTGGTGAAGGTCTTCGACTCGTCGGCGGACAGCCCGCGGACGGCGTCGTCGAGCCCGGCCATGAGGCTGCCGGTGCCGACCTCGTAGGACATGCCGGTGGTCGAGCCGTCCTCGAGCACCTCGCCGTCCAGCCTGGCCTCGAGGTCGATGGAGACGAAGTCGCCGTCCTCGGCCGGGCGGTCGACGCCGGTGAGCATGGCGAACCGCTCGCGCATGACGGAGATCTGCTCGTCGATCTCCTCGTCGGTGACCTCGACGTCGTCGACGGTGACCTTCAGGTCGTCGAGCTCGGGCAGCTCGAGCTTCGGCGCGACGTCGACCTCGGCGGTGAAGGCGAGCGTGTCGTTGTCCTCGAGGCGGGTCACCTCGATGTCGGGCTGGCCGATGACGCGGACCTGGTTCTCGCGGACGACCTCGGAGTACACCTCCGGGATCGCGTGCTGCACGACCTGCTCGAGCACGAGCGGGCGGCCGACCCGCTGGTCGAGCACCTTGTTCGGCACCTTGCCGGGGCGGAAGCCGGGCACCCGGACCTGCTTCTTGAGCTCCTTGTAGACCTCACCGAAGGCGTGGTCCAGGTCCCCCCACGGCACCTCGATCGCCATCCGGACCCGCGTGGGGCCCAGTTCCTCGATGGTGCTCTTCACAGCGGCAGTGCTCCTCGATCGCAACGGGGTTGGGGGCGCCGGGCAGGGTCGGGCGGCGCCGGGTCGGCCCACGAGTCTACGGACGTCGCGAGAACGTCGGGGTGGCGGGATTTGAACCCACGGCCCCCCGCTCCCAAAGCGGGTGCGCTACCAAACTGCGCCACACCCCGTGGCGGCCAAAGTGTATGCGCGGTCCGGCCCCGTCCCGAGGCTCGCCCCGAGCCGGCGGCGGGTGAGGAGGACGGGATCCGGCTGCTCGGCGCGCCCCGCGCGACGACGTCCGGCCCACGGGGCGGCGGCCCTCCGCCGGGCACCTCAGGCGGAGACCGGAGGACGGCGGTCCGCCCACGGAGCCGCCTCCTCCAGGGCCGCCGCCACCCGCACCAGCAGGTCCTCCCGGCCGAACGCCGCGACGAGCTGCACGCCGACCGGCAGGCCCTCCGGCGTCCAGGCCAGCGGCAGGCTGACCGCGGGCTGCCCGGTGACGTTGAACTGCGCGGTGTAGGGGATGAAGCTGTTGATCCGCCGCCCCTCGGCCTCCGGGCCCTCGGCGGTGAACCAGCCCAGCTCCGGCGGCGGGGCGCCCACGGTGGGCGTCACCAGCAGGTCGAAGCCCCGGCCACCGAGCTCGAGGGGGGCCCAGAACGCCGCCACCCGGCGCGTCCACGAGCCCAGCCACATGCGGGCGCCGAGGTAGTCCTCGGCGGAGAGCCTGCGGCCGACGGCCCGGTACATCGCGTTGCGCGGCTCGAGCTCCTCGTCGGCGATCTCCCGGCCGAGGGTGAAGCGCTCGAACGCCGAGATGGTCAGCGCGGTGTCGGCGGCGATGGTCGTGGTGAAGAAGCGCGGGAAGAGCGGGTCGAACAGGCCGTCCGGCGTCCCGGGCTCGACCGCGCAGCCGAGCTGCTCGAGCAGCCGGCCGGCCGACGCCACGGCGTCCCGGCAGGCGGGGTGGTCGAGGTACTGCTCCCCCGGGTCGGCGTCGAGCAGCCCCACCTTCAGCCGGCCGACCGGCGCGCCGACCTCCTCCACCAGCGGGCGCGGCAGCGGCGGGGCGACGTAGGGGTCGCCGGGCATCGGCCGGCCGATCCGGTCGAGGACGGCGGCGCTGTCGCGCACGCTGCGGGTGACGACGCCGTCGATGGTTGCGCCGGCCCAGGACTCGCCGATGTCGGGCCCCTGGCTGACCCGCGCCCGGGTGGGCTTGAGGCCGACCAGCCCGCACAGGGCGGCGGGGATCCGGATCGAGCCGCCGCCGTCGTTGGCGTGCGCGACCGGCACCAGCCCGGCGGCGACCGCGGCCGCCGAGCCGCCGCTGGACCCGCCGGTGGAGTGGCCGGGGTCCCACGGGTTGCGCGCCGGGGGGTTGCAGGCCGGCTCGGTGGTCACCGTGGTGCCGAACTCGGGCACGTTGGTGCGGCCGAGGGACACGAAGCCGGCCTCGCGGAACAGCCGGGCCAGGTGGCTGTCGCCCGGCCACCGGACGCCGGCGAGGAACGAGGTGCCGTACCGCGTCTCCTCCCCCGCCACGTGGCAGCCGAGGTCCTTGAGCAGCATCGGCACGCCGCGGAACGGCCCGTCCGGCAGCTCGCCGGCCGCCTCGGCGCGGGCGTCGTCGAAGCGCTCGCGCAGCACCGCGTCGAGCTGCGGGTTCACCTTCTCGATGCGGGCGATGGCCGCCTCGACCAGCTCGGCGGGGCTCGCCTCGCCCCGCCGGACCAGCTCCGCCTGCGCCGTCGCGTCCAGCCACGTCGTGTCCGTCACGGGCGGACCGTATCGGTCGGTACCGACTCAGATGTCGACCTGCGCGCCGGGGCGGGGCTGCGCTGCCCGGCGGCCCCTCCACCGGGGACCACGTCGGTCACGTGCACACCATCGCGCCCGCCGGGCCCCGATGGGGCGCAACGCGGCACGGGAGGTCGCCGAGGAGATCGGCGTGCGGCTGGTCGCGCGGAATCCGGAACGGCTCGTGCACGGATGACTGGCGTGTCGGGCGGGTCCTGCGCCAGAGTGTCGCCGTCGGGGGACGAGCTGAGAGTTCTCGGGAGCCCCCATGCGTCCACTCCGACGCGCCGCAGCCACCGCCCTCCTCCTGCCGCCGGTCCTGCTGGTCACCGCCGTCCCGGCGGCCGCGCACGACCGCGACCGGGACGGCGGCCGCGACCGCGACCTGCCCGCCGTCTACACGCTCCGCGGGGACGCGGGCGGATCGGCGTTCGAGGGCATCACCGTCGACCACGACGACCGCGACACCTTCTACGTCACCGAGGTGACGGGCGGGGAGATCCACCGCGGCGACGCCGACGACCCCGACACCGAGGTGTGGATCGACGAGGAGGCCGCGCTGGCCGACGGGCGGCGCACGGCCGTCGGGATCGCCACCGACCACCGCGGCCGGGTCTTCGTCGCCGGCGGCGACAACCGCACCCTGGTGGGGACGGCGGAGGCGCCGGACTTCTGGATCTACGACGACGACCGCGAGCTGATCACCGCGCTGCGCATGCCGGTGGCGGGCGAGGTCTTCCTCAACGACGTCGTCGTCGGCCCGGACGGCGCCGCCTACGTCACCGACTCGGTGACCCCGCGGGTCTTCCGGATCGCCCGCGAGAACGGCGGGTGGACCGCCACGCTGTGGGCCGACGCCGCGGCCACGATCCCGCAGACCGGGGACTTCGGGCTCAACGGCATCGAGGTGGCGCCGGACCACCGCTCGCTCGTCGTCGCGCAGAGCGACGTCGGCGCGCTGTGGCGCTTCGACCTCCGAACGGCCGCGGCGACCCGGATCGCGACGGGGTCGGTCGACCTCACCTCGGCCGACGGGCTGGTGGTGAAGGACCGCACGCTCGTCGCCGTCCGCAACTTCCCGCACGTCCTCACGTACCTGCGGCTCGACCGCAGGACGACGTCGGCGGAGCTGCGGGCCGAGGTGCCGACCGACCCGGAGCGGGTGTTCACGACCGGCGACGTGGTGGAGGGCCGGCTGCTGCTGGTGGACAGCCAGTTCGACGAGCGGGCGGCGGGCACGCTGACCCCCGAGTCGGAGGTCGTGGCGCGGCCGTTCCGGCCGTGACGACACGCGGCGGCCGGGCTCCTCGAGCGGGGAGCCCGGCCCCGACGTCCTGGAGGACGCGATGAGCGCGACGGTCTCGCACCCGGTGTTCGCGCGGTTCTGGGCGCGGCTGGCGGCCACGGCCGAGCGGCACGGGACGGCGGAGATCCGCGACCGGCTGCTGGCGGGCACCGCCGGCCGGGTGGTCGAGGTGGGCGCGGGCACCGGCACGAACTTCGGGCACTACCCGGCCGGGGTGACTGAGGTGCTGGCCGTGGAGCCCGAGGCGCGGCTGCGCGTGCTCGCCGCCGAGGCGGCGTCTCGGGTTCCGGTGCCGGTGACCGTCGTGGAGGGGACGGCCGACCGGCTGCCGGCGGAGGACGGCGCGTGCGACGCCGCCGTCCTCTCCCTGGTGCTGTGCAGCGTGCCCGACCAGGCCGCTGCGCTGCGGGAGGTGCACCGGGTGCTGCGGCCGGGTGGGCGGCTGCACTTCTGGGAGCACGTGCGGTCCGAGCGGCCGGGGCACGCGCGGGTGCAGCGGGCGCTGGACGCCACGGTGTGGCCGCTCGTGGGCGGCGGCTGCCACACCAGCCGCGACACCGCGACGGCGATCGAGGCCGCCGGCTTCACGGTCGAGCGGCTGGAGCGGTTCAGGTTCCCCGAGGTGGGCGTGCCGGTGCCGACGCAGCCGCAGATCCTCGGGACGGCGGTCCGGAGCTGACCGTTGCGGCCCGCTACCCTGGGCGGGCACCTCGCGGGTGGACTGTGTGAGAGAACTCCAGACGCCCAGGTGACGGCGGTGTTCTCTCACACCCGCAGAACCCATAGACCCATGATCGCGAACCCGTAAGGGCCGACGCCCGAAACGCGTAGGGCCCGCGCCCTGGTCTCGGCGCCGCCTACACGTCAACCGGAGCGAGTCGGAGCCATCCCTCCCACCCCCAGGGCTCAGGCCGAGAGCTGGGCACACGCGCATGACGCCGGCCGGCGGGACGCGGCTCGGTGATCAGCGCGGCCGGCTGCCGTCGCCGTCCGGTGGCGTGAGCTCGGCCTTGTACTGCGACATGCGGTCGGCGCGCATGCGCTGGCCAGTCCATTCGTCGTCGAAGTGGCGTCCCTCGAGCAGGTCGAGGAAGAGGGGCACCCGGTTCTGCGGGAAGGAGAACTCGTCGCCGTCGAGGAGGTCGCCGGGCTGGTTGCCCATCGCGATCAGCCGGGCGCGCACCTCGTCCGGGGTGACGCTGATCCCGTTGAGCCGGTCGGGCAGGAGTCGCAGTCGCACGGCGTAGCTGGGGCGACGATGCGCGAAGGCGGCCAGGGAGGCCTCCGCCTTCTCGTTCAGGCGGACGGCCGTCCGCAGTGCGGTGGCGGTGCGCTCGACGTTGGTGTCCACGTCCTGCATGGCGATGCGGACGTCGTTGAGGATCGTGTCGAACGCGGATTTCCGGAGCACCAGCAGGTGAGTCGCGGTCGCCACGATGTCGATGTCGTGGGCGAGGGTGAGGGTGGGCGGGTCGGCCCGGTGGAGCACGTTCCGGCCGAGGAGGGCGACGCGGCCCTGCCGGGCGGCGCGGACGGGATCGGCCTTCTTCAACAGGACCACGGGCTTGCTGTCGACGTCATCGAAGACCAGCCCGTAGAAGAGGTACGTGCGGTCCTCCAGGGCGTCGGGACTGACCGGTTCCAGTTCGTCGGGCGCGGAGGTGATGTGCAGGAGAGCGGCGGTCGCCGGGGACGGGTCGCCGTCGTCGTCGGCCTGCTCCCCGGGCTTCGTCGGCAGGTCGGTGATGGGGACGGTGAAGTGCTCCTCGCGTTGTTCCAGCTTGGCGTGCGGCTCGTAGGACCGGGCCTCGCTGCTGGCGAGCAGCTGCACCGTGTCCGTGGCGATCGCGCGCAGATCCTCGACCACCGAACGGTCCAGCGGTACGCGGCGGGCGGCGAGCGAGCCCTTCTCCGCGCGCCAGCCCACGATCAGCCGGGGGTCGGTGTCCGTGCGAAGCTGCGGCACGGCCTGGTCGGGCGTCATGGCTGGCTCCTGGTTGCGTCGACGGTCCGGACGACGTAGGCGTCGAGGAAGTCGGTGACGAGGACCCGCCCCTGCCTCGGGAGCGGGCCCCTACTGACAACCAGTACCAGACGGTCCCCCTGTGTCGCCTCGGCGATCCGGTAGCCGAGGAGGTACAGGGTCGGGTTGACCAGGGCGAGGTCTGAGCGCAGATGCACGACCATCGCTACGAGGAAGTAGCAGACGTAGGCCAGCCAGTCCCCCAGGCCTTGCGGCCCGGTGCCCAGGAAGGGCAGCAAGTAGGTGGCCAGGTAGCCGGAGACGGCCGCGCCCTGGCCTCGGATGCCGGTCAGGGTCACCGGCGTGGTGCTTGAGCGCCGCTGACGGTGGAGCGCGAACCAGGCCAACGCCGTGAACACGGCGAAGTAGCCGGCACCGATCGCGAAGGCCAGCCAGTTCGGCAGTGCTCGCAGCCCGAAGATGAGGGCCAGTGGTGCATACGAGACGAGGAACAGCCAGCTACGGACGATAGTGTCGCGCCTTCTCTGTCGCGGCGAGGGAGGCGGCGGCCCTGCTGGAGTCACCGGCGGAGCGTATGGACCCGTCCCGACACAACCGTCGTCCTGGCTCTGGGCCGCAGCCGTGTGGGCCGTCCTGGAATCGGATGGGGCCACCCGGCCGCTAGCCCCCGGCGCCAGAGTGGACGCCCCCTCGCAAGGTCGGTACGCGGAACTACCGTGGCCTGCGGTGCACCGTCGACCGCCCCGAGGGGGAGAAGCGAGCGGCTGATGAACCCCGAGTTCGCCAACCTGATGGACCTGGAGCACTGGGCGGACAGCGTCGCCGCCCGCCCGGAGCTCCCGGCGCTTCTGCGACGGCTCATCCTGGCGACCGTCGGGGTTGACGCAATCCGCGCCCCGAGCGGTGATGCGGTGGGTGAGCCGGGCTGGGACATCGTGCTCGACGCCCCCGTTGCCCACGAGCCGTGGATCCCCGCCGGCGCCTCCCGCTGGGAGGGCGGCGTCGGAGCGGACCCGCAGGCGAAGGCGCAGTCCGACTTCGCGAAGCGCACGAAGGCAACGCCCCTTGAGGTGCAGGCCACGCAGACCTTCGTCTTCTTCACCCCCCGCCACTGGGAGGGCAATGACTCGAAGAAGTGGATCGACCGGAAGCTCGCCGAGACGACGAACAACTGGGCGGACGTTCGCGTCATCGACGGCGTCCAACTCGTGAGCTGGCTGGAGACCCAGCCGGGCGTCCACATCCTGGCTTCCGAGCTCGTCGGCAAGAAGCCCACGGAGGTCGAGCTGCTGAGCCGACGGTGGGAACGGTGGAGTGCGGAGACCGCTCCCGCTCTCCCGGCCGGGCTGCTCCTGGCCGGTCGCACCGAGCAGGCCGAGACCCTGACCAGCGCCCTCGCCGGCCCGGCGACGGAGATCCGTATCGGCAGCGACACGGCCGCCGAGTCGCTGGCGTTCTTCGCCGCTGCGATGCCCGAGGCGCTGCTGACCCGCGCCGTCGTCGTGACCGGCGCGGGCGGGTGGCTACGGCTCGCTACCCACAACGAGCCGCTGATCCTGGTGCCGACGTTCGAAGACCCGGACGTTCCCCTGGCGCTGAAGGCCGGGCACCACGTCCTGATTCCGGAAGGGCCGCGCTCCCCGGCCAAGCTGCCACGCATCGAGGTTCCTGCGGCGACGGCCGCGTTTGAGGCGGCCGGGGTCGGGGGGTGGGCCGCCTCAGAGTACGCCCGCGCCGCCCGTCGCAGCCTGAGCAGCCTACGTCGGCGCCAGGGACGCACCGGGACGCTGCGCGCACCGGACTGGGCTGAGGGTTCGGCCACCGCCGTGCTCGCGCCCTCGCTGCTCGCAGGTGCCTGGGTCGACACGAACCAGGCCGACCTCGCCGTTCTCCAAGAGCTCACCGCCAGCCAGTGGCGGGGGCTGAGCCGTTCGCTGCAGCCGTTCGTGAACCGTGAGGATCCACCGTTGCGGGTCCAGGCTGGGCGATGGGAGTTCGTCGACCTGTTCGACGCCTGGGAGCTGCTCTTCCCCGCTTTGACCGGAGCCGATCTCACCACGTTCCACGAGCTGCTCGTCACGGTCGTCACCGAGCCCGACCCGGTGCTGGACCTTCCTGCCACGGAGCGCATGTACGCCGGTATCAAGGGTGTGCGGCGCGCGCACTCGCCGACGCTGCGGGCCGCGATGGTGCAGGCGGTGGCCGCGCTTGGCGCGGTGGTCGGTGAGCGAGAGATGCAGGACGGACACACGGGCCAGGAACACGCCAATGCCTCGGTGCGCGCGCTTCTCGCGCAGGACGAACCGCGGGCGTGGATCTCCATCGCGGATCTCCTCCCGGAACTCGCGGAGGCGGCGCCGACCGTGTTCCTCACGGCCGTGGAACGCGCGCTGGCAGCACCCGGTGATCCGCTGGCTGCGCTGTTCGCACCAGACTCCGGGGTCCCTGGCCTCTCAGGGTCCGGCGCGCGGCACCACCACCTCCTGTGGGCCCTGGAGCGACTGGCTCTCAACCCGAGGTACGTCGGGCGCGCCATCCTCGCGACCGCCCGCCTCGAAGAGCTGGACAACGGCGGCAGCAAGGGCAACACCCCGATCGGCAGCCTTCTTGAGTCACTCGACCTGCTGCACCCCCAGGCCGCGGTGACAGGCGCGACACGACGGGACACCCTCGACCTGCTCCGCACGAAGTACCCCGAGGTCGCGTGGCGGCTGCTGGTCCGCCTCGTCCCCTCGACCGCCGGCGGCGGCATCCTGCTCAGAGGCAAGGCCCGATGGCGGGACTGGGAGGCGGTGAGCGAGCCCAACCTCAGCGATGCGTTTGATGGCCTCCGGGATGTCGCCGACCTCCTCGCCGAGGACGTCGGCGACGACCCGCAGCGGCTGCGTGATCTCGTCGACGTGGTCATGCGCGTCCCGTCGCAGTCCAGGGCGACGCTGCTGGCCGCGATCCGCAGCGGCCTGGCCCCAGCTGACGATGACCTTCGCCAGGAGATCGCACGCCTGCTCGCCGACCAGGTGACGCGGCACCGCAAGTTCGCCGACGCCGACTGGTCCGTGCCCGAGGACGAGCTGACCGGGGTCGAGGCGCTGGCGCTCGAGCTCGACCCAGCCGCGACGGCCACCCCGGACGTCGACTGGTTCGCGTTCTGGCCGCGGCGCGCGATGGACGATGACAGCCTCACGCCACAGGAGGCACAGGACATCGTCGAGCGCGAGCGGAGGGCGACGATCGAGCGACTACTCCAGACCGGCGACCTCGATGCCGTGATCCGCCTCGCCGGTGACAGCCAGGCGAAGTACGTCATCGGCTGGCACCTGGCGGCGTTCGACCTGGGCGCCAACGAGCCGACCCTGCTTGCGCTCCTCACCGGAGCGGAGCCTGTCGCACAGATGGTCAGGGGCTACGTCGCCCAGAGATTCCAGACCGGCGAACTCGCCTGGCTCGAACGCGTCCTCGCGGCGGCGCCGTCCGAGGACGTCGCCGCCGAGATCCTGCGCAGCTGCGCACCGTCTCCGGACATCCTCGCCCTCGTCGACGGCTCGTCCCCCGACATCCAGGCGCGCTACTGGGCGCACCCACCCTCTTCGGGCGTCCCGGACGACTACCTGTTGGCCTACGTCGAGCGGCTTCTCGCGCGGGACAGGCCGTGGACGGCGCTGGCGATGATCACCCTCCATCGGCACACCGAGACGCTCATGCCGGCGTTGATCGACGTCGCGCTGCGGGTTCTGGAGGGGCTCCGATCGACGGGCGAGGACGGCACCAAGATCGCGCCGGAGCTCCACTACCACCTCGGCCAGCTGCTCGACGGACTGGATGCGGCCGGAGCTGACACAGGGCGGCTCGCAGCGATCGAGTGGTGGTTCCAGCCGATGCTCGACCACGTGCGCCAACCGCGGGCGCTGTTTCGCCAACTCGCCGAGGACCCGGAGCTGTTCGTGCGGCTCGTGATCGCCGCCTTCCGCCCCGATTCCCCTGCCGACGAGGACGGCACGCCAGATGACGGGACCGCCGGTCCGGTGGCAGATGAGCGTGACGCGCAGCTCGCTGCCGTCGCCTACGGACTGCTCCGGACGTGGCACGTGCTGCCGGCGACGAGTACGGGGGGTGTCCTGGACGGCGGCACGCTGGAGGCGTGGGTCGCACGCGCTGAGGCGCTGCTCACGGAAGCAGGCAGGGGCAAGATCGGTCGCTACTGCATCGGCCAAGCGCTCGCCGGCAGGATCACCGACGACGATGGCACCTGGCCGAGCGCGCCGGTGCGGCAGATCCTCGAGGCACGCGCGAACCCGGACCTCGAAGAGGGCTTGCACCTGGCTCGCGTGAACCAGCGCGGGGTCACCACCCGCGGACCCCACGACGGTGGACAGCAGGAGCGCGCCCTCGCCGCGCAGTACCAGGTGTGGGCCGACAGGGTGCACTCCCAGTGGCCGCGGACAGCAGCTCTTCTGGACGCCATTGCCGAGGAGTACAGGGCGGACGGGCGATGGCAGGACGAGCGTCGGGATCGCCGTTGACGTCCGCCGAAGCGCCACCTCGCGAGCCCGCAGTGGCGACGCGCTACCGCAAGTCGTCGAGCAGCGGTGTCAGCAGCATCTCCTCGTGGACCGCGATCTGCGCGCGGCTCATTGCGACGGCGAGTCGATCGTCCCACGGGGTCGACGTCGGCGACCCCGTCAGCGTCAGCCGCCCGTCGGCCGGCAGGTCGGCGACTGCCGCCGCGTAGTCGTCCGCGCTCATCCGCCAGAGGCCCGCGCCGCGGCGGGCGAGGCGGGCAGCGATGCGCACTCCAGCCCAGTCGAAGTCCCCGTGGTAGTTCACCCGCGCGCCGGCCTCGACCAGCCGGGCTAGCAGCAGGAGCCCGGCCGAGGCGGGGTTGCCGGCGAAGCAGATCAGCGACGCGGAGACCCCGGCGCGGGCCGCAGCCTGTAGCACCTGCGGGTTCTCGCAGGCGAACACTCGCTCTCCCGCTTTCGCCGGCGCCTCGACGGCTGCGCGCAGCTCGTAGAGGGTCAGGTGGGTCGGCAGACCCTGATCGGCCCGCTCCCGCATCATCGCCGCCCACCGGCCCGGGCCGGGTGGCCGCAGGCCCCATACGAGCACGGTGCCCGATACCTGGTCGGTGGTGACCCCAACGCGTTCCCACAGCGCGCGGCGCTCAGCCGGGGTGGACGGTGCCGGCTCCCCGGTCGCGGCGGCCACCGCCCGCAGCAGCAGCGCGGCGGCCAGGTGGCCGTCGTCCAAACCATGCGCATTCCCGGTGGTTCGGCCGGCGAGCTCGGCCAGTTCCCATCGCGGCTCGACCAGCTCGGCCGCCCCGGTCAGTGGCGTTTCCTCGGCGAGCTCGGCCAGCGTCGCGGTCGCCACGCCGACGGCGGAACGGGCCGCGGCAGCCCCGGCACGGGTGAGCAGCCCGGACCGGCGCACCCCCTCGGTGAACGTCGGCGCCCACCCTGCGGTGATCAGGCCGGCGGCGGCCAGCCCGGCGTCCAGTTCTGCCCACACCGCCGACCAGGCTGCGTCGCGCTCCTCGCGCGCCGCCGTCCGGTCGACCAACGGCCCGCCGAGCGCGGAGGCGACGGCGACCAGCCCGGCCGCGGCGGCCGAGGACCGCAGGGCGCCGTCAAGGGTCTCCAGCCGGATCCGGACGACACCCGGCGTCACCCGTCGACCGAGCAGCCGCTCCAGTCGACCGGCGCCGTCCGCATCGAGTTCGACGGCGACCGTGCCGGACACTGCCAGCCTGTTGCGCTCCAGCCGGTCCCGGACCCGCTCCCACAGCGGCGCCAGCGCCGCGTGTGCCAGCCAGGTCCGGGTTCGCTCCGGCAGCACCGGCGCCCCCGCGGGCGGCAGAGTCATCGCGCCACCCGCAGGTGCTTGGTGTGCCCGTCCCAGAACACGTGCGTGGTCACCGCCGCGCCGCCCTCCCGGCGGCGGACCTCGTAGATGTCCAGCTCCGGCACCTGCCGGTAGGTGCCCCACAGGTTGTGCCCGGTCATCGCGAAGTCGATGTCGAGGCGGACCAGCAGCCCCATCAGCACCCCGATGGTGCGGTTGTCGACCTTCGCGAACGCGTCGTCGAGCACGATCAGCCGCAGCGCCCGGGAGATGTCGGGCAGTCCGGACAGGTACGCGTCGACCGCGGCGAACAGGGTGATGTAGGAGACGAACCGGGTCTCGCCCTGCGACAGCTTGCTGCGCTTGCTGATGCCGCGGTCCTGCCCCGGGCCTGGGCCGAGGATGCGCACGTCCACCTCGTACCAGGAACGGTAGTCCAGCGCCGCCTTCAGGTGCGCGGCGTACCCGGCGGTCGCGTCCAGGGTCAGCTGCTCCTCTACCCGGGCGGTGATCAGCGCGATCAGCTCCCCGTCCTGCTCCGGAGTGCGCATCTCCCCGGGCAGCCCAACCAGCTCCCGGATGCGGGCCAGCGGCGACCCGTCGGGCACCGCCAGCGACCAGTTCACCCGCACGCTGATCCCGTGCGACGTGCGGATCGTCGACAGGCTGGCGTTCATCGCGTCGACCAGCTCCTGCGCCTGCTTGATCCGCCGCTGCAGCTCCTCGGCGACCCCGCCGAGCACGAACCGGGTGAAGACCTCCCGCTCCCGCTCGGTCAGCGCCGTGCGGCCCTCGGCGACCCGCGCGGTCAGCGTGCCGTGCGCCGCGGCGACCGACCGCGGCCCCGAGGCGTCCACTAGCTCCACCAGCAGCACCCCTTCGGCGACCGTGGTTAGCACGTCGAAGGTGCCGGTCAGGTCCGACTGCAGGGCCTGCACCGCGCGCCCGGCCGCGGTCTGATCGACCGCTCCGCCCCGGCCGGCCGCCGCCGCGGTCAGCACCGCCCGCGCCGCGGCCTCCACTGCGGCCGGCTGCGCGGCCACCGGATCGGCGGCCGGCAGCTCGGGCAGCTGCACCTCGCCGGGCAGCGCTGCGGCGACCAGGCCGGGCAGGTCGGCGACCCGCCGCAGCCGTAGCAGCGCCGCGGCCAGCGCGGTGCGGGCGTCGGCGGCCCGCTCCTCGGCGGCCGACGCCCGGGCCGTGGCCTCCCCAGCCTTGCCGCCCAGGTCACCCTCGGCGTCACGCGCCTTGCCCAGCTTCAGGCGCACCTGGCCCCGCTCGGCTTCGGCGTCGGCCAGCTGCTCGCGGATGGCCGCGACGTCCTCCCCGACGCTGGCCCGCAGCGCGACCAGCTCCGCATCGGCGGTATGCCAGCTCAGCCAGTCCGCAGCCGCGATCTCCTCCGCCTCGGCGCGGCCGGCCGCGTCCGCGTCCACGACCTGCAGCGCGGCCGCGTGCCGGGCCAGCTGCGCGGCCAGCTCGGTGAACCGGCCGGCGAGCAGGTCGCAGCCGGCCGCGACGTCCCGGGCCTGTCCGGCCACCACGGCCAGCGCGTCGGCGTCAGTCGGCAGCCCAAACGCCCGGCACGCCTCGGCGTGCCGCACCGCCGCGGCACGCCACTCCGTGCGAAGCCGCTCAGCCTCGGCGCGGGCGGTCCGTGCGGCGCGGTCGGCCCGCTCGGCCTGGCGTGCCGCGGCGGCCGCCTGCACCCGGGCCCGGGCCAGCGCCGCGGTCCGCGGCGCGGTCCGCAGCTGCGCGACCAGCCCGGCCGTGGCCGCGGTCAGCGCCTCGGCCTCGGCGGCGCGGACGACGTCCTCAGCATCGAGCTGCTCCAGCCGGGTGGCAATCTCGGCCAGCCGCTGCGCGCGGGCCGCGGCGCGGGCCTGCGCACCGATGTGCCGGGCGGCGGGCGCGATGTGCTTGCCGTGCAGCGGGCCGTTGCCCCAGGCGCCGTCGCGGCCCACCCACACCGGATGTGTCGGGTCGTCCAGAGCGATCCGGGCCAGCAGGTCGGTGACCACGGCCGGGTCCAGCGGGCTCGCCGGGTCGGCGGCCAGCGCGGCGGTCAGCGGCCGGTCCGCCGTCGGGCCGGCCGCGGACAGCAGCACCTGCCCGTCGGTGGCGGTGAGCGTTCCGTCCCGGGTCAAGTGTGCGGTCAGCAGCCCGGCGGCCAGCAGCGCGGCCTCCAGCCCGGCCTTCTCCGTCGCCGGGGCGTCGTCGGCGGCGAGTGGCCCGGTGAACTCCACCGCACGCCACAGCGGCACGCCACCGGCCGGGGCGGCCGTCTGCCACGGCGGCGCCGCTGGCGCCGGATCCCGCTCGGCGCGCAGCTCCCGGGCCTCGGTGCCCAGCTCCTCCCGTTCGGCGTCGGCGGCCTCCTGCCGGGCGCGCAGCCCGGCCCGGTCGTCAGCGATCCGCTGCCGGGCGGCGACCGCGGCGTCGTCGGCGGCCCGGTCCAGCTCGGCCAGCTGCTCCTCGTCGTCGGCCTCGCCGGTCAGCGCGCCGGCGTCGGCGAGCAGCGGCCCGACCGCGGTGGCCGGCCAGTCCACCGGGCCGAGCGCCGCGGTCGTCGCCGGCGCGGCCACCCAGGTCCGCCAGTCTCCGGCGAGCGCGGTCGCGGCGTCGTCGCGGGCGTCGGCGGCGTCGACCGCGTCGGCCTCGGCGGTCTCGGCCGCGTCCCCGGCTCGCTCGGCGGTCTCCTCTGCGCCCTCCACCCGGCGCAGCTGGCCGGCCAGGCTGCGCGCCGCGGTCAGCCGGTTGCCGGCCTGGTCGGCGCGGGTGCGCGCGGCGGCGGCGACGTTGCGCACCGATCGGGACACCTCGGCCGGGTCGGCCGGGGTGACCGTCAGCGTCTGCGGCTGCGGGCGGAGCACCGGGCCAGGATCGGCGTCCGCGGTGGTGCGCACCGTGTCGGTCCGCGGCGGCGGCTCGGTGCGGCCGGCGGTGACCGCGGCCGGCAGCACGTCGGCGGACATGCCCGCCTGCGCCATCAGCGCGCCCAGGTCGGCCAGCTGCCGGGCGGTGCTCTTGGCGTAGCCGGCCACCTCCTCGGCCCGGCCGTCGGCGGCGGCGACGCTGCGCGCCTCGGCCCGCCGCGCGATCTCCGCCGCGCCCAGGGACCGTTCGGCGGTGCCGCGGACCGCGGCGACCCGGCCAGCGACCTCGTCGAGCTCGGCGGCGTCGGCGTAGGCCTGCGAGCCGCGGATGCCGGCGATCGTCCCGTCCAGAGCCCGCTCGGTGTCCTCGAGCTCAACGCGGGCGGTGCGCGCCTCGGCGTGCCGGCGGGTCAGGTCCTCCCGGCGCTGCACCGCGTCCCGGACGTCGCCGTCCCGCTCGCGGACCACACCGGCCGCGGCGCGGGCGGCCTCCGCGGCGTCGCCGAGCACGCCGGCGGCGTAGCGCCGGTAGGTGCCCAGGAACGTGGCCACGTGCGCCGCGTCGGCCTCCAGCTCCCGCTGCGCGTCGCGGGTCTCCGACAGCCCGTCCAGCTGCTCACCGGCCGCGCCGAGGGCCGTCTCGGCCAGCGGCGGCAGCGAGTCAGAGACGATCGAGGGCAGCAGACCGGCCTCGATCTTGTTGCCGACGTCGGGGTTGCGCAGCACGTGCAGCAGCCGCAGCAGCCCGGTGAAGCGCTCCTTGCCCAGCTCGCCGGGCAGCCCGAACACCTGCGCGCGGACCCGCTCCCGGTGCTTCTCCGGCGCCTCGGTCAGCGCGTCGGCGCCGATCAGCGCCGACAGCTGGTCGCGGGACAGCGAGTGCCGATTCTCGTCGATCAGCGGCAGGCCGTCCCCGACCCGGCGGTCGGTGAGGAAGTACCAGGCCTTCGCCTCGGCGCTGGCCTTCGAGTAGCGGATGAACACCCCGACGGTGAGGTACTCATCGCCGCCGCCGTCGGCCTCGCCCTTCAGCTCCAACCAGAGGTAGCCGACCCGGTTGGTGCCCTCCTCCCGGAAGCCGGCGCTCATCAGCTCCTCGAGGCGGACCTTGCCCTGGCCCGTGGCGTCGATGCCGCGGCGGTCGGCGTCGAAGACGAACGGCAGCAGCATCTCCAGGGCTCGGCTCTTCCCGGCGCCATTCGTGCCGCGCCAGATGACCCGGCCGCCAGAGAAGGTGAACTCCTCGTCGTAGTAGAACCAGACGTTGACGATGCCGCCGCGGTGCAGCCGCCAGCGGCTGGGGAACCGCTTCGGCGGGGTCTGCTCGAGGTCGTCGTACTCGTCGGCGGGTGCGGTCAGCGGCAGGGTCATGACTCGGTCGTCCCGTCGGTGTCGATGTCGGTCTCGGTGCTGTCGTCGGTGCTGTTGGTGCCATCGGTGCTGTCGGTGAACAGGTCGGGGTCCGGGCCGGCGCCGGGGTCCGAGCCGTCCCGGCCGTCCGGGCCGAGCCGGGTCTGCGCGCGGGTGCGCGCCGGCGGGGTCTCCACCACCGCCCGGTAGCGGGCCGCGGCCGGGTGCAGCACCAGCCCGTCGGGGGTGCCGGTGGCCAGGCTCAGCCCGGCCAGCACGCCGACCGCCTCGGCGCGCAACCGGTCGGGGTGGGTCACGTACTCCGCGCCCCACGCCGTGCGGTGCCGGCCGGCCAGCGCGGTGACGACCTCGTCGACCTCGTCCCAGTCGCACAGCAGCCCGGGCACGCTCCGCCCGGCTACCTCGGCGGTCCGGCCGCCGGTCGGCGCGTGCACGCGCAGCAGCTCGTCGACCAGAAGCAGCGCGGCCTGCTTCACCCTGCCCGAGCCGGGGAACTCCGTGTCGGTGACCTGCCGGTCGGGGTCGTAGAGCAGCGCGCCCTCGGCGCGGACCTCCAGCAGCAGCCCGAAGTTGTCCTCCAGCAGCCGGGTCAGCTCGGTCCGTTCCCGGCTCAGCGCGTCCCGTTCGGCCTCGGTGAGGTCCTCGCGGCGGACCAGCGGGTTCTCCACCAGCTTGCGGCGCAGGCTGCGCCGGGGCTGCTCGACGAGGTCCGGGCCGGCGGTGAGCAGGTCGGCCGGGCCGGCCAGCGGCGCGAGGCTGCGGGCCAGCAGGTGCGGCAGCAGCTGCCGGTGCACGGTCAGCAGCGCCTCGTCGTGCCGGTCGCCCCACGCGGCGACCGACCCCTCGGTTTCCTCGAGCACGCCCCAGGCGATCAGCTGCCGGAACGCAGCGACCAGGTGCCGCTGGTCGGTGTAGCTGTCCTCCAGCGTCACCCCGGCCCGCGCGGCGTCGGCGCGCAACTGCTCCACCAGTCCGCTGATGAGCACCTGCTCGCCGATGCCCGGCGCGAGCAGCGCCGCGCACAGCAGCGCCACGTGCGCGTACGTGCGGGCGGTGAACTCCCCGCCGGAGGCCCGCCGGGCCGGGCGGGCCGGGGCGTCGTCGGTCAGCGGCGCCTTGATCAGCCGGGCGAAGCTGGCCTCAACGACCAGCGGATAGCCGAGCAGGGACGCGAAGGTGCTCTTCAGCGCGGTCGCGTGCCGGCGGACCAGGGCGAGGGTCTCCGGGGCGTCGGCGGCGGTGAGGAACGGGCAGCGCAGCAGCGCCCGGGCGGCGTCGCGCCGTTCGGCGTCCACGCCGGCGGTCATCGGGCCGCTCATCGGCTCAGCCCTCCGATCCGGTGCCGCGGGACGCGGCGAAGGGGACGACTGTCAGGGTCAGGCCGTGCACGTGCAGCTCCCCGTCGGGCGCGGCGATGACGGTGGCCTTCCCCGGCGTCGGCTCGGCGCGCAGCACGAACCCCAGGTCGTCGTCGGTCCAGGCCAGCGCCTCGGTGACGTCCTGCCCGGCGGCGAACATCTCCCCGAGCCGGTCCAGGACCAGGTCCCGGGCGGCCGGGGTGAGCTGGGCGCCGCCGAGCCGCCCGGCAGCGACCAGCTCGGCGGCCGCGGCGCGGTCCCGGGCGGCGTCGGCTTCGGCCTCGGCGCGCAGCAGCTCCCGCTCCGCGCTGGGATCGGGCACCCGGGAGGTGCGGCCGCGGGCGGCGCGGTCGCCGCGCTCGCGCAGCGACACCGGCACCGGCACCGGGTCGGCGTCGAACCAGGAGGTGGTGGCCTCGCCGGCGCCGCGGCCGGTGATCTCCTCCGGGCCCAGGACGACGTGCCGGGCCGGGTAGGCGCCGAACGCAGCAGCGAACAGCCGGTGTGCCTCCTCCGGGCCGGCCTCGGCGAACCAGCCGGCCAGCCGCAGCAGATCGGTGCGCCGGGAGACACCGGTGCCGGCCGCGGCGAGCATCCGCTTGGCGTTGGCCAGCAGCTGCGCGAGCGCCTGCTCGGCGGCGGTGCGCAGCTGCGCCGGACCGGACCGGCCGGCGTGCCCGGTGTACCAGGCGGCGAACTCCTCCCAGTCGCTGCGCGCCCGCCCCGGGGACCGCTCGGCCGGGGACCCGTCGGGGTTGGTCAGCGTCGGCAGGGTGTCCAGGACGGCGAGCAGGGCGTCCAGATGCCGCTCGAGGACCGCCAGCTTGCCCATCACAGCCGGGGCGTGCCGGGCGACGTCGGCGGTGATGAGGTCGACGTAGGTCAGCAGCAGCTCCTTGAACCCGGCGTACTCCTCCCCGGCCAGGTCGTAGCGGGAGAGCACCTGGTTGAGGTAGGCGTAGAAGTCGGCGACGGAGTCGGTGAACAGCTGCTGGCTGGCGAAGACGGTGGTGACGTCGGCGGCGATCGCCTCGGCGTCCGGCTCGGCGCCGGAGGCGTCGGTGATCCGGTCGACGATCCGGTCGAGGGTGTCGACCATGCCGCCGAGGAGTTCCCGGGCGACGTCGCGGACGCCGGTGGTGGCGCGCAGCAGCTCGTCGACCTGGCGGTGCACGCGGCCGCCGAGCTTGGACACCTGGTAGCGGGAGCGGGAGCGCAGGTAGTCGGCGACGGTGGCGACCCGGCTGTCCCGCACCGAGCGGATCAGGTTGCCCCAGGCCTCGAGCCGCTCGCAGCGTGCTTCGACGTCCTCCACGGTCACCGGCTCGCCGCGGGCGGTGAGCTGCTCGGCGACCTCGCTGGCGGCCAGGTCGGTCAGCAGCGTCTCGGAGAACAGCCGCATGATCGCCAGGTACTGCGCGCGCACGACCGGATCGTCAGCGGTCGCGTACCGGTAGAGATCGAGGCGGGCGAGTTCCGCCGGTCCCGTGCCGGGGTCGCTTGAGGTGTCGTCGTCCGCAGCTGTCGCGGCGTCGGTCATCGGCTCCTCCGGATCGGCCGGGTCGGGGGTGTGCCCGTGGGGCGGCCGGTGCAGCGAAGCACCTGGTGCAGACAGATCCGGCCTACCCGCCGGGGACATGGGCTCGCCCTCGGTCTCGCCGGAAGCGGGGTGACGGCGGGTAAGTCGGCGGGCGCGGGTGTACTTGTCACCGGTGGCGGCCATGCGGGCTCGGGCCGCACGCTTCCCCGCGGCGTCGTGCGGAGTCATCCCGGTTCCTGTCCCGGGCGGAGCCCACGCCTCCGCCCCAGCAGGTGGAGCGGGACGCGCAGGTCGAAGACCCTTACCCGTGCGACGTCGGGACCGACGTGGGCGGTCCGGACTCCGGAGGCTGGCAGGCGCAACTGCCGGCGCGGAAGGTAGCGCGGGCCGGCTTCGTCGCGCAACGGGTCGCGCGCATCTGTCATCACGGCTCTGTCGAGCCAGCGACCCGGCGAGGACTCAGCCGACGATGAGCAGCGACCGTACCCCGTGAACCGGCCACGTCGTCTCACATCTGGGCACCAGTGCGACAGTCGCTCGCAGTGGAGTGCTGGACGACTACCGGCGAGTAGCGGCAGGCCCCCGGGGAGGGCAGCATGGTGTGTCGATCATGCGGATGATGACCTGGAGGAGCACATGAGCACGGAGGACCGCGAGGGGCCTCGCGACGCGGTGACAGGTGGTGCGACGCCCGTCAACAAGGTGATGGGGCCAGGAACCGAGAACAAAGGAGCGACGCCAACGAGCCAGGGATCGCCAAGTTCGGGGTTTCCTCCGGGCATGCCCCTCGAGGGACCGCCGCAGGGCGCCGGGGAGTCGAAGCCGAAAGACAGCAAGTAGGGGCAGGGCCCGAGGAGGGTCTCGAACCTACGGCTCCCTCCTCACGGAGTTCCTCCGCCACCGCCATCCGCAACTACGCCTTTGGATGAGCTGCTCCGCCTCGGTGGGCTGCTCATTCTTGGGAGGCTGCTCCTCCTCCGGCGCTGGCCACTTCACCCACGAGACCCTCTCGGATCCCGTCAAGGGCACGAAGATGCCCCGACTGCCATAGACGGGACGCTTGAATACGCCTTCGTCGTCAAGTTCCCATTCGTACTCGATGAAGATGTCTCGCGGCTCCGGATATGTGGATACAAACGATCGGCCACCACTCCCCACCCATCCGCCAACCCACGTACCCTCGCTGGTACGGATCCTAATGAAGCAATCAGCATTGGTCGGCGCCGCGCGATCCCACGCAGTAGGCGTCGGATGATAAACGGGGGCAAGGTATAGCGGACTCCATGCATCCCTTCGCAGATGGGGACGGCGCAATCGGATCTGCAACGCAAACGCGAGCACAGTCGGCACAGCGAGCAGTAGCGCGAACGCGAGGCCCGACAAGGGCAGAATGTCATCGACCCAATCCGTAAGGTTTCCGGGATCAGCGACCCGCTCTCCGTACCTGCGCACCAGCATGGGACCAAGTGCGGCGACATAGATGAGATCCAGCAGGACGCTAACAGCGATCGCTCGCGACAACCTGACACTAAAGTCCCGATCCTCGGGAACGGGGCCTTTCAGTCGTCTCCTGACAGCTGCAAAGACGATTCCTGGCACCACGAGGACGAGCAGCGCAACGACCTGAAGCAGCGAACTCGGCACCGACACGGCCACTCATCCTTACACAAGACGACAATGCAGGACGCTCGAGAAGCGAGGCGCGATCTGGAGTGCCGCTTCGTCTGCGACGCAATCGCACATCCGGCCGCTCAAGATCGCCGTTTTCGGGGAGCGGCACGGGCACCTTCCCGGGTCTGCGGGGTCCGGCCGCAGCGCTCACCGTCTCCCGGGACGCCTCACCAGCTCCATCCACCCCGCAGGCCCCACCGGGCCGGGACCCGCCGCTCCGGAGCACGCCGATCGTCAGTGGGGGCTGGCAGGCTCCCCTGCGGAGTCGACCGACGGCGAAGGGTGAGCAGTGGGGTTCTTCGACAGGTTCCGCAGGCCGAAGCCGGCGCCGGCCGCGCCGGTCCTCTCGCCGGGACTGCCGCCCGTGCCACCGGCCCTGCGCCCCACCGTGCGTGCACCCCAGACCCGGGTTCCCGGGTTCGCAGTCATCGACGTGGAGACCACTGGCCTGTCGGCCAACAGCCACCGCATCCTCGAGCTGGCCATCGTGCGCACAGACGCCACTGGCCGCGTGCTGGACGAGTGGGCGTGCCGGTTCCACCCGGAGGGGCCGGTCGGCGCCACCCACATCCACGGCATCACCGCCGCCGACGTCGCCGGCGCGCCGCGGTTCGGCCAGGTCCTCGGCGAGATCAGCGCCCGCCTGGCCGGTGCCGCGATGGTCGGCCACAACGTGCGCTTCGACCTGGCGTTCCTGCGGGCCGAGTACGCCCGCGCCGGCTGGGCGCTACCGCCGCTGCCCGCGGCGTGCACGCTCGAGCACAGCTGGGACCACCTGCCGCACCTGGACCGCCGCCGGCTGGCCGACTGCTGCGCCGCCACCGGCATCGGGCTCAGCGGCGCGCACTCCGCGCTCGGGGACGCCCGGGCCACCGCCACCCTGCTGGCCAGCTTCCTCGACCCGCGTTTCGGCACCCCTCCGAGCCGTGAGCTGCTCACGCTGCCGGAGCGGGGCTGGGCGGTGTCCTGGCCGACCGCGCCTGGCGGGGTCCGTCCGCCCGTCGACGACCGCTCGCCGATGCAGCGGCGGATCGCCGCGTCCTACGCCAAGCCGCCGGCGCTGCCGCTGGTCCGCCTGCTGGAGAACGTCTCGCTGGCCGACGCCCTCGACGAGGGCGCTCCCGAGGGCTCCCTGCCCTACCTCGAGCTCCTCGCCGACGTCCTGGGGGACGGCGTGCTCACCGATGACGAGCGCGCCGCGCTCGTCGACGTGGCCTCCCTCTACGAGCTCGACGGCGACGCCGTCGACGCCGCGCACCGCGGGTTCCTGCTCGCGCTCGCGCACCTCGCGCTGGATGACGGCCGGGTGAGCCGGGCGGAGAAGGCCGAGTTGACCGCCACCGCCGCGCTGCTTGACGTCCCGGCAAAGGAGCTGGATGCCGTTCTGGACGCCGCCGAGGCCGCGCGCCTGGCCCGGCTGTCCGCCGGCCTGAAGCCGCTGCCGGCGGACTGGGCGCTCGGCGAACCGCTGCGCGTCGGTGACAAGGTCGCCTTCACCGGCGAGCTCGAGCACGGGCGGCAGCAGCTCGAGCAGCGCGCCCAGCAGCTCGGTGTGCGGGTGATGGGCAACGTCTCCCGCCGGACCACGCTGCTGGTCACCGACGGCCGCTTCGTCGGCAGCAAGGTCGACGTCGCCGCGGTGCACGGCACCCGCGATGTGTCCTCCGCCGAGTTCGCGATCCTGCTGGACCACCTGCAGCCGGCGGCCCGAACGGCCACCGGCTCGATTCCGCGCCCGCGCGCCGCATCTTCGCCGCAGGCCGCGGCGGCGGGGACGTTGCCCGCCGCGCACGTCACCGTCTCCCCGGCCGCGATGCGCGCCTGGGCGCGGGGCAACGGCTTCGCGATCGGCGACCGGGGGCGCCTGCCGTTGGAGGTGCTCGACGCCTACCGCCGCGCGCATGACGTTCCGGCAGGGCGCTGAGGCAGGCGCTACCGCCCGGGCCGGGTCCCGCGATCGTCGGCTGCGGGCCCCGGCCCACGGCCCCGCACCGGCGGAGTCGGTCTCTGTCGGGGGCGTCGGCCGCATCACCGACGAGATCGGCGGACGTCGGCCGAGGGCCCAGCGGACCTACGCCCAGTGCTCTCAGCCGCCCCCGCGAACGTGGGCGCGGATGAGGATCTGGTGCAGCAGCACGTCCTGTGACCAGCCGTGCCGCACCGCTGCGGCGGCGTACCAGTCCCGGACCTGCGGGTCGCTGACCTCTTCCAGCAGCACCCGGATGTGCCCCCAGGGCAGGTGCTCCAGCGGCGGCGCGGCGGCCGGGTCCGGCCAGGCCTCGGCGAAGCGCCGCATGTAGTCGAGGTTGCTGGCCGAGAAAGCGATGCTGTCGGGGAACCGGGTGCGCAGGTCGGCGCTAACCCGGTCGAGCACTTCGGCCGAACGGCCGTCCCGCGCTCGGTCGAGCAGGCTGCGGCCGATCGTCCGGTAGAGCTCGAGCATCTGGGCATTGGCCACGCGCATCGTCGCGGCGCGCGAGGAGCGAACCTGCCGCTTCAGGTCGTCGAGGAGCTCCCCGTAGTCGCCGGGCGGCGGGAACGCGGTCGCGGCCATGCGCGGCATGGTGCCGCAGACGACCGACAGAGACACCGATCTGCGGGCGGCACCCGGGTCGGGCAGTCCCACTCCAGAGCAACGACGGATCACCGGTAGCCCACCACAGCTGAACTCGCCCGAGGACGGATGGGCGCCCTGGCCTTCGCCGCTCAGCGCGGGAGACCCAGGCTCCGCAGAACGGCCGACATCACGGTCTCCCCCATCCAACGCTCCCCCAACAGGGTGCGGCTCCAGGTCGAGGTCGAGATCCCGAACGCCCGGGCATCCCGGCTTCCCGCGCCGTAGGGACGGGTCGCCCGCCATGCCAGAACGAGTTCGTGCTGGAGCCGCGCGATCTTCGCCGAGACGGGATCCCCGCCCGGCGGGTAGGGCACGTGGAACGGGGTCCTCCGGTGGACCCCAAAGCGGTGCGGGTCGATCAGGTACTCCCGCGGGGTGAGCGTGCGTCGCCGGTCGATGTGGTTCCCACCCGGGATGATCATGGCGAAGGCGTGCCGGCGGGCTCTCCGGACGCACTCACCGCCGCCGTTAGGGAGTCACCCGTTCCGGCAGGTGTTGCCCAGCCAGAGCTGGGCAACCTCGTTGATCTTGCTCTCTCACTCCCGGAAGCGCAGGTCGGATGAGGGTCGGCCGCTGAACGGCAGCGGCCCTGCCGAAGGGACCTGCGCGTGCCAGACGAAACCCCGATCAGCCCCGACGCCGCCGGTGAGCCCGCCGCGTCGTCGGACGCCGCCGCCGAAGACACGACCGGCACCAACCCGGAGTCCAGCGTCGTCCCGGGCGCCGAGATCGCGCCGGCCGGTGACGAGTCCGGCGACGACGCCACCGGGGCGCCGGTGCAGTCCGCCGGCCGCGGTCAGCGGCGGATCATCCGACACACCACCACGACGCGGACCGAGAGGGAGACGACGACCGACGAGACCGTGGTGGAGGACATCGCGCTCGCGCCGGCCGTGTGGGCCGCGCCGGCGACCGAGCACCCGCGGCCGGTGGGCTGATGAGCGCGCCGACGACGGCCAGCGAACCCACCGCCTGGTGGCTGGCCTACCCCGGTCTCCTGGAGGCCGAGCTGGCCGGGCTGGCCGCTGCTGGCGCCACGTGGTCCGACGGCTCGCCCGTCGACCCCGCGGTCGGACTTCCGGGTGACCGCGTCCCCCGGGAGCCGCTCCGCGTCAACTGGCCACACCCGGCCCCGGCCGCCGGAGATCCGGAGTCGCTGGCTCTCGTGATCCAGTACCCGGCCGCGTTCCCCTGGTTCCCGCCGCGGGTGCGGCTACCCGAACCGCTGTCTGGCCTGCACCACCACCGCAACCCGGTGGACGGCGGCCTGTGCCTGCTGTTCAGCGACGACGACTGGCGCCCCGGGACGACGCTCGCCGCCCTGCTGGCCGCGCAGTTGCCCCGCCTGCTCGCCGCCGGCCGCGCCGCTGGTGCGGATCCGGCGACCCTGGCGCTGGAGGCGGGCGCCGAACCGGTGTGGACCCGCCTGCGGCGGCCTGAGCTCGGCGGCCTGCTGGTCGACTCCGCGTGCCTACCTGCGCCAGAGGTCCCCGGCGGGGTTGCCGACGTGGTGTTCCTCGGCAACACAGCCGCCCCCGTCCATGCGTTGGTCACCGTGCTCGACGCCGACCACCGCGTGCTCTGGGCCACCGGCGTGCTCGGCCTGCAAGCGGCCGAACGCGTGCCGTGGGTGCGTCTGCCGGGCCTGCCGGCGGGCCCACTCGAAGCCGGCGACCTGTGGCGGCGGGCCGCTGCGCGGGTGGCCGAGGCCCTGCCCGCCGACACCGGCGCCCGCCCCAAGCCGGTGCTCGTCCTGGTGGGCAGCGAGGGCGCCGGACGCCGACCGTGCGAGGAGTTCCTCCTACTCACCCGCACGGCCAGCGGCGTCGAGCGGTCGATGCACGGCGCAGGGGGTGCGCAGCCGCGGCCGGCCGGTCCCGGATCGGCCGATGCCACGGTCTCCGCCCAGCAACTGACCCTGTTCGACCTTGAGTCCGCCTCCCCGGCCGGCGCCTCGGATGACGGCGGGCGGGTCCGTGTGCGCCGCAGCTGGCCGTTCAGCCGCGCCGATCTCGCTGCGCGGCTCCCGGGGGACCGCGGTGAGCGTCTCGCGGCCGCGTCGGTCACCGTCGTCGGCGTCGGGGCGCTGGGCGGCCCGATCGCGCTGGAGCTCGCCCGCGCCGGCGTGGGACATCTGCACCTCATCGACGGGGACGTTCATGACCCGGCCACCAGCGCTCGGCAGCTCCTGGGGATCCGTCACGCCGGGGACCTGAAGGTCCTCGGGATCGCCGGGCGGATCCTCAGTAGCAACCCGCACACCCACGTCACGATCGCCCCCTGCTACATGGGCGCCGACGGCGGAACGGAGTTGCCTCGGCTGCGAGCCGAGGACCTGGTCATCGACGCGACCGCCACCCAGTCGGTGCCCCGCTACCTCGCCGCCCACCTGCGGCTGACCAGCACGCCCATGCTGGTCGCCTCGGCGACGGCCGGCGGCTGGGGCGGCACGATCGTCACACTCCCCGCCGCCGGAGGCGGCTGTTGGGAGTGCCTACAGCTCCACCGCGCAGCCCGGGCCGTGCCGTGGCCTCCGGCGCGGCCGGACGGCGAGCTGGTCCCGGCCGGCTGCTCCCACCCGACCTACATCGGGGGCTACCCCGACCTGGGGCACGTCGCGCTGCAGGCCGCCCGGACTGCCCTGGCGCTGCTCACGCGTGACAGCTCGACGGGAGCTGCGTCGCCGTTCGGTGACCTGCAGGTGGTGACGCTGCACGACCGCCGCGGGCCGGCGCACCCGCGCTGGCGGCCCCGCCCCCTCTCCGTGCACCCGGACTGCCCGCTGCACGAGCCGTCCGCCTCCCAGGTGACTACACGTGGACGCGGCGGTCGCCCGGGAGGCGATAGCGGTGCGTGAACCCAGCCACCACAGTCGCCCGGTGGTACCGCCGTGGAGGATGCGCCGGGACCGCGCGGCCGTGCGCCGCACCGCATCAGTGGTGTCCGTCCATCACCGCATGCCGCTTCCCCGCAACCCAGGGCCCAGGACGCCGTGAGCCTGCCGCGGTGGTCCCGGCCGCCGCGACTGCCGACCCTGATCTGCTCCGAACTGTGCCCCCCGTCAACCAGACGGCGACACCGGGGTGGAACAGATGGACGAGCAGGTCAGCGCGGCAGCGGGCACGGGCAGCCGCCGGGCGGCTGTCGAGGCCGAGCTACGCCGCCTGCGCAACCAGGAACGCAGCCGGGAGTGCGGCTACCACGCTCCGGGAGAGTGCCCGACGGAGCGGCCGCAGACCGACTGCGGGTGCGAGCACGCGCCGCGCAACAAGACCGGACACCGCGCCGGCCCCGCCGTGCTCGACCCGGCCTGCCAGCACAACCACACCCTCCCCTCCGACCTGATCTCGGGGCCGTGCCCGGCGGAGGTCGGCGCGCAGGTCGTCCACGCCGGCTACTACGAGTGGGCCTGGGAGAAGTGGCCGCACCTGGCCGGCGACGAGTTCAACCTGTGGCTGGCGCTCGTGGCTGACCCGACCCTGGAGGAGGGCCTCGCGCTGGTCACCAGCCAGTGGCGGCGGCTGAGCCAGATGCGCGACCTCAGCCCGCTGACCCTGGCCAAGCTGGCCGGCAACGCCGCCCAGTTCGTCGCCTACGCCCGGGCGACCGGCCGCCACACCCTGCGCGAGGCCGACGACGCCGAGCTCGCTCGTGAGTGGATCTACGCCGACGTCCGCACCGCCGACGGGTACGGCGAGCCGCAGCTGCCCACGCTGCACAACCGCCGCGCCGCCCTGCGCCAGCTGTACCGCACCGCGCGCAGCCTGGGCCTGGCCACCGGCGAGCCGACGCTGGACCTCGAGCTGCCGAAGCGCGAGTACAACGGCCTGCGAGCGCTGCTGGACGAGGAGATCACCGACTGCCGAGCGGCCTCCATCGAGACCCCGTGGGAGACCGCACAGCCCGCCGCCTGGGCCCTGGCCGAGCTCGGTGCCACGACCGCGGAGATCGCCGCCTTCAGGGCCTGCGACCTGCGCGAGGAGCAGCGCGTCTACCTGCACGGCGGCGCGCACACCCGCCCCCGGACCCTCAAGGCCCCCGACTGGCAGTGGGAGCAGCTCACCGGCCGCGTCCACGCCCTCCGCCAGCGGGCCGACTTCGACCCGACCCGGCCGCTGGTCTACCGCGGCCAGCGCGACGGCCGCACCGACACCAGTCCGGTCTCTGCCGTCGGGCAGTTGCTGCGCGCGGTACTGGACCGAGCCGACCTGTACAAGGCCGACGGCTGCACCCAGCGCTCCATCACCGCCTGGGCCGGCCGCCGCGCCTACGAGCAGCGCGGCCGCATCGAGGACGCCGCGAACTACCTCGGCCTGACCAGCCTCGACCGGGCCGCCGAGCTCATCGGCCACAACTGGGCCGCCGACGTCGAGCAGACCGAGGACGGCGACGCGGTGCAGTTCGCGGTGACGGCGCCGTGACCGCACGCCAGACCGCGACCGCCAAGCGGGCGCGCAAGCCCCGCAGCCCGCTGGAGTACTCCGATCACGAGGCGATGGACGCTGTGCTGACCGCCCCGCACGTGGTGGCCATGTTCTCCCGGCTGCCCGGTCCAGCAGACACTGGCCGCTCTCGGGACTACCCCGAGCCCGTCTACCTCGGCTTCGAGCTCGTCAAGGGCATCTACGGAAGCGCGCGGCGCACCGAGCACAACCTCGGCGACCCGGAAATCTGGGATCGGTTCCTGCGCGCCCTCATCCGTGCCGTCCCCGGGGACCAGCGGCTCAAGGCGCTCCGGGATACCGACTGCGACCAGGGCCCCATCCGCGCCTACCACTACCGCTACGCGGCCCGGACCTGGCTCAACGATGTCCGACCCGACCTGGAGAAGGCAGCCTTCGAGGCCGCCGCCGAGCTCGCGCAGCAGCTTGAGCAGTGCACCGAGGACGGGCCCAGCACGCCGAACCGTCCACAACGCAGCGGCACGACCAAGTGGGACGGGCACGTGATGAAGTCCCTGCACACGCGCCGCGAGCTGGTCGACAAGAAGACCGGCGAGATCACCGAGGTCAAGGGCGACGCCGACGCCGACGACTTCAAAACCGGGAAGGGCTGGGTGCACGGGCTCGAGTTCGTCTACGGCCTCACGCTCGGCAACGGCAGGCCGTGGACCCAGGTCGTCCTCCACTGCGGATGGGTGCCCAAGCACGGCCTGGAGGTCGACACCGCCGAGAAGGGCATCGAAGCCGTGAAGGGACGCTTGCCCGGGATGGACGCCATCCTCTATGACGGCGCCATGCCCGGCGCGGTCATCGGCCGGCTCGCCGGCGACCACGGGTTGGCGGTCGTCTCACCGGTGTCGGCCGCCGAGGCGGCGACCGACTCCAAGCCGCGGGTGGAGAAGTCGAAGTTCATCCGCACCCACACCCACCAGCGCAACGGCCGGGACTGCCAGCACTCGCTGTACTACTACGGCGGGCGCATCATCGAGACCGGCCGGCGCGCAGGTGACGGCAGCCTCCCGGTGCGCGAGCTCCGCTACCTGGGGGCCCGGCGCAAGGCCAACCAGGCCGAGATCGACCGTCGTGAGGCCGAGAAGAACGGCACCGCGTCGACTCGGCGCGCACGCCGCGGCGGCCGCGACGTCCCTTCCTTCCAGTGGTACGTCGAGTACGAGCTGCAGTGCGGGAACCACATCGAGGTCGTCCGCGAGCGCACGCTCACGGACCCGAGCAAGGACAAGATCAACCGCAGCGAGAACGTCCGCCAGGTGCCGCCCGGCACGAGCGCCTACCAGGAGCTGTACCCGCACCGGTCCAGCATCGAGGGGTTCAACAGCTGGGTCGACGGCCGCTTCTGGCTGCGCCGGGCCCGCTGCAAGGGTGCCGCCCGCCAGCAGCTCGAGCAGCTCGGCATGGTGTGCCTGTACAACGCACTCGTCTGGCGGGCGAACGAGCACCTGCTGGCGACGCGCAACGCGCTCCCCGACGCCGCGTAGCAGCCTCCGCGCCGTCGACCCCTCCACGCTACGAAGTACCGCGGTCGGCCCTGCCCTGAAGCGCGGCCGCTGGCACGAATCGGCCCTTCCAGGCGCTCCGAAACGCACCGGGAGCGCGGTCGCGCGCCGCCGCGCGCCCCGGATCCGGCGCGCGCTACCCTCGTCTCGGACTGGGAGCACGGTCGATCTTGGTCGGCTGGGTTTTCTCACGGCGAGAGAACGCGTTTTAGCACACGTTCTGTCCCACAGTCTCGCGGGTGTAGCTCAATGGCAGAGCCCCAGCCTTCCAAGCTGGCCATGCGGGTTCGATTCCCGTCACCCGCTCCGCGTCTGAACGGCTCCCTGGTCTGCCGGCGGGCACACGGCGACCGGGCGCAGCCCCTACCGAGCCCCGTCCTGTTCAGGGTGACGGTGGCCCTGCGAGACCCGGGGGACGGCGCCGGCGCGGGGAGCTATGCCGGCGAGGGTGTCCGCAGCCTCGGCCACCGCCTCCAGTGCGAGCGCCGGATCCAGCAGCCGGTGCAGCAGCAGGCCGTCGAGGGCGGCCACCAGCAGCGTCGCCAGCCCCTCCGGTCGATCCGCACCCGTGCCTGCCAGCCAAGGCACCAGCCGGGCGCGGGCGTCGGCCAGGGTCTGGCGCATCAGGTCGCCGATCTCGGCGTCCTGCAGCGAGGCGGCGATCAGCTCCGCGCTGAGCCGCGCGGTCGCGGCATCGGTGTGCTCGGCCGCGGCGCGCACGACCGTGGCCATGCCCGCCGGCCACGAGTCCGCGGTGGTCAGCACGGCCAGGGCGGGCTCGAACGCTTCCTGCACGGCGGCGGCGGCGACCGCGCGCTTCAGGGCGAGCAGCCCGCCGAAGTGGTAGTGCACCAGCCCCGGGTGCGTGCCGGCCCGTTCGGCCACGGCTCGTGTGGTCAACCCGGCCCAGCCCCGTTCAGCCAGGAGGTCGAGCCCGGCCTGCACCAGCTGCTCGCGGCGGCGGGCGCCGCGCGACGGCCGGGCAGGGGCCGCGCTGTCGTCGGCATGGTCCGGCACCGGATCACCGTAGGACCGATCGTGCGCAACGCCCGACAGCCGGTCCACGGACGCGGGCACCCGGCTTGACAACTTGTTGGCCATTCGGCCAACTAGGCCATATGGCCAACTTGCGTCAAGGGGTGACCGTCGACTGGGAGCTCCCAGGAGGGAGGACGGACTGGCTGCTGGGCACCGGAGCCGTGCCGGCCGAGCGGTCGCTGGTGTGGACGACGACCGCGGTGGCGGCCGGTGCGGTGGTCGCCGTGGCCGCGGCTGAGCCCGTGACGTGGTCGTGGTGGCAGTGGGCACTGGTGCTCGTCCTGACCGTCGACGTCGCCGGCGGGGTGCCGGCGAACGCGCTGGGGTCGGCGAAGCGGCTCTACCACTCCCCCACCCCGCCGGGCCTGTCCCTGCCGCACCGCGTGCTCCGCAGCTCCGTCGGGTTCGCGGCCCTGCACGCGCACCCGTTCGTCGTGGCCGCGCTCTTCCCGGACGCGACGTGGGTCTGGGCCGGCGTCTGGTACCTGCTGAGCCTGGGCGGGACCGTGGCAGTCGTCGCGGTACCGCTGTACCTGCGCCGCCCGCTGGCCGCGGCCGCCGTGACCGTCGCGCTCATCGCGGCACCACTGGTCCAAGCGCCGGCCGGCCTGGCCTGGCTAGGCCCGGTGCTGGTGCTCAAGCTGGTCGCCGCGCACGCCGTGCGCGAAGAGCCCTACCGGCCCGTCCCCGCCCAGGAGGCACCGCAGTGAACGGGACGACCACCCGGACGCTGCGGGTGCTCGTGGTCGGCGCCGGGGTCGGGGGGCTGACACTGGCCGCCGCCCTCGAGCGGCGCGGCGTGGCCGCGACCGTCGTCGAGCGCACGGCCGAGCTCGGACGCGGCTACATGCTGGGCCTGTACCCGATGGCTTCGCACGTGCTGCGGAGTCTCGACGGGGCCGATCAGCACCTCCTGGGGGCGGCCGTCCCGGTCGACCGCTTCCGACTGCTCGACGGCACCGGCGGGACGGTGCTCGACGCCGACGTCCAGGCTGCGCTCACCGGCTTCGGGCCGCTGCTCGGAGTCGACCGTCGGACGTTGCTGGAGGTGCTGGCGACCCGCTGGTCCGGGACGGTGCAGCGTGGTCGCGCGGTAACCGGGCTGGAGCAGCGCGACGGGAGCGTCCTGGTCACCTTCGACCACGCCGCCGGTGAGGAGTTCGACGTCGTCGTCGGCGCGGACGGGATCGGCTCCACCGTCCGCACCCTCGCCTGGCCGGCGCGGGAGGTCAGCGGCGTGGACACCGGATGGGGCGGTTGGGTCGGCTTCGTGGAGGCCGCCCACGACCGGACGGCGGCGGGCTTCACCGAGCAGTGGCTGCCCGGCAGCTTCGCCGGCGTGTACCCCGTGCGCGGCGCCCTCGGTGTCGTCGTCGCCGGACCCTCCGGACACGCTCGCGGCCGCGGTGTCGCCGGCGCCGTCGACCGGCACCTGGCGCGCAGTGCCGCGCTGGAACCGGTGCTGAGCGGGTTGCGCCACCAGACCGACATCCGCTGGTGGCCGTTCCGGGACGTCCGCACCTCCACGTGGGCGCGCGGTCGCATCGTGCTCGTCGGCGACGCCGCCACCGGCTTCCTGCCGACCGCCGGCATCGGCGCCTCGATGGCGATGGACTCCGCCGCCCGGCTCGCCGACGAACTCGCCCGCACCCGCCCGGCCTGGGCCCCGACCGCACTCGCCCTGTTCGCCGATCACCAGCGGCCACGCGTCGAGGCGGTGCAGCGCACCAGCCGCCGGTTGGCCCGGATCATGTTCCTGCGCAGCCGTGCCGTCAGCCGCGCCCGCGACCGGCTGACCCCGATGCTGCCGAGCGCCGCGCTGACCGACCCGATCGTCGGACCCATGCGGCAGTGGATCGCCTGAACCGAGGAGGACAAGTGGTGCGCGTACTCGTCGCCGGTGCGACCGGCGCCATCGGCCGGCCCCTGGTCACCGCCCTCATCGCCCGCGGGCACACCGTTGCGGGGATGACCCGCGACCCCGCCAAGGCCGAACTGCTGGCCCGGCTCGGCGCGCAGCCGCTCGTCGCCGACGCGCTGGACCGGGACGCGACCACCACCGCGGTCGCCGCCGCCCGACCGGACGTCGTGGTCGAACAGCTCACCGCACTGCCCCGCAACTACACCCCCGAGGCCATGCGCGCGACGCTGGCCGCGACCGCGGCGGTCCGCACCGCCGGTGGCGACAACGTCTACGCCGCCGCGGTCGCCGCCGGCGCCCGCCGGTACGTCGCGCAGTCCGGCTGCTACTACTACCGCCCCGGGGACGGCCTGGCCGACGAGTTCGAACCGTGGGTCGAGCACGGCCCGCCGCTGGTCGCCGGCGGGGTCCGCGCGCTGACCGCCGTCGAGCAGCGCACGCTGCGTCCCGACGGGCCACTGGCCGGCGTCGCGCTCCGCTACGGGTTCTTCCACGGCCCCGGCACGTGGTTCCACCCCGACGGCGACGTCGGTGCACAGGTCCGCGCCGGGCACTACCCGGTGCTCGGGACCGGCGCCGGCCGCTGGTCGTTCGTGCACGTCGACGACGCCGTCGCCGCGACGGTCGCCGCGGTCGAGTCCGATGTCACCGGTGCGTTCAACGTCTGCGACGACGAACCGGTCCCGATCGGCCGGTGGCTGCCCGCGTTCGCGCGGCACCTCGGCGCGCCCGCCCCACCCCACGTCTCGACCGGGCCCGACACCGATCCGGACGGCCGCTTCTACGCCGAGACGCTCCGCGGCGCGGACAACCACCGCGCCCGCCGGGAGCTCGGCTTCCGTCCTCGACCGCTGCCCTGGCTCCAGCCGGAACCGCGGTGAGCAGCCCGGTGGACCAGCGGATCAGCCGGCAGTTCGACCCGCGCCGTACATGCAGGTGCTCGGCGCCGACGTGACCGATGTGCGCGACGGTGCGGTGACGGTGGCGATGCCGACCGCCGACAGCCTCAGCAGCCCGGCCTGCGGATCCGCCGCCCTGACCCGCATGGGGTCCAGCACCGTCGTGCTCATCGCGGAGTTCGAGGTGAACCTACTCCGGCCGGCGATTCGACAGCGACAGCACGCCGCCGTCATGACCGGCGGCTTCTGCCTGTGCAAGGACGGAGAGACGTTCTCGACCCGCACGAAGCACCCGTCCGCACGGGCCGCGACCGCCCATGAGGCGGACGAGATGTGGTCTCGGCCGGCGCCGGCGCCGGTCACAGCAGGCACGGTGGGAGCCCTGGCCTTCAAAGCTGGTCCCCGGGTCATCTGGCCCCGCTTGGCCCCTCGGGAGAAGGTCTCGAGGACCTGCGGCGGCCGGTGCGAGCTCTTCCACGACCCTGTTCTCCGCTCGACCGGCGTGACCTGGCGCGGGGAGCTGCGGATCGACCGTAGGGTGGCCGCACCCGTTGTCGTTCGACCGTCGATGCTGGAGGCCCAGCAGCGTGCCGCGACCCCTTCCCGAGCGCCTCGGAACCCTGCGGGGCCGCATCCCGCGCGTCCCCCGCCCGTGGCGGCGCGTGCACGACGTCCGTGGGGGCGTGCAGGCGCGGGTGCAGCTCGGGATCCTCCGGGCGGTGGTCCTGGCCGCCCGCCCGCTCGGCCAGCGCGGCGCGCACCGGGTGACCTGGCTGCTGGCCCGCCTGTTCGAGCCGCACAACGACGCCGTGGTCGACACCGACCACGGCCGCTTCCTCGTGCCGCTCGGCGACGGGTACGCGGTCAAGCTGCTCGACCCGACGTACCACTACGAGCCCGAGCTCGAGCCGTACTTCACCGCGGCCATGCGGGCCGGCTGCGCGTTCCTCGACGGCGGGGCGAACCTCGGCTACTGGAGCGTCGTCGCCAGCGACGAGTGCGACGAGCCCGGGCGCGTGGTCGCCGTCGAGCCCGTGCCGGCCATCTTCGACCGGCTGCGGGAGAACGCCCGGCTCAACGCCGACCGCTTCGTGTGCGAGCAGGCGGCGCTGTGGTCCGAGCCCGACGTGGACCTCACCATGGCCAGCCACCCGCAGTGGCATGCCGGCTCGCGCGTGCTGCACGGCTCACGGGCCGCGGCCGAGGGGCAGTACACCACCCGCGTCCCCACCACGACGATCGACAGGGTGGCCCAACGCCACTGGCCGGACGAGCGGCCGCTGTTGATCAAGCTCGACGTCGAGGGCGCCGAGTCCGCCGCGCTCGCCGGCGGCGCGGACACCCTGGCCAACCGCGACGTGATCCTCATCTACGAGGACCACGGCAGCGACGCCGAGCACACCTCGACCCGGGCGGTGCTCGAGGGCCTCGGCTTCCGGGTCTACGCCTGCACCAGCAACGGGCCGGTCGAGATCGGCGAGCTGGACGACGTGGCACGCATCAAGACCGACACCGTCCACGGCTTCAACTTCCTCGCCTTCCCTCCCCGCAGCACGGTCGGGCCCGCCGTCCTGGCCGCGGCCGCCTGACGCCGGCAGCCCGGTCGCGACCCCGACGTCCGCGAGCGGTGCAGAGCCGTTCACCGAGCGAGCAGGCGCGCCGCGGATCGCGTGCGGACTGCTTCGATCGCTCGGCGTCCCCTACGGACACGCTGCGGGTGGAAGCATGGATCTCTGGGTCCCCGGGAACGAACCCCGGGACCACGAGGGGACGAGTCATGGACCCACAGGACGCGGCAGCGGAGGCTGCGCTGCGGATGAGGACGGCCGGGGAGCGCACGCGCGAGCTCTCCGATCGGCTGACCCGGCTGGCCCAGGGTCAGAAGCCGAGCGCCGACGACGTGGCGGCCGCCCGCCAGCACGCGGAGGACTCGCGGCAGCAGGCGCTGCACTCCCACGAACGCGCGCAGGCCAGCCACGAGCGCGCCGTCCACACCCACGAGCGGGCAGCCGACGCGCACGAGCGGGCGGCCGCCCTCGGGGTCGGGGACCCCGAGGAGCACCGCCGCCGGGCCGAGCAGCACCGCCGCGAGGCGGCCGCCGACCTGGCCGAGGCCGCCCACGACCGGGAGGAGGCCCGGCAGTCGTCCCCTCATCGGGGGGGCACGTGACCGCCGGGCACCGCCGGCCCGACGAGGAGTTCGCGGTCGGCGGGACGGACACCCTCGCGGAGCCGTTGCGGTCGCTGCCGGCCGGCCCGACGAAGGAGAGCCTGCTCGCCGAGCTCGCCGAGGTCCGGGTGGCCCAGGAGGAGCTGCGGGTCGCCGAGGAGGAGATGCGGGTCCAGCAGGAGCAGATCACCCAGCTGCTCCTGCGGCACGACGCCGAGCGCCGCTGGCGCGGCCAGCTGACCGCCCTGGTGCCGGTCGGGCTGTGCGTCACCGACGGCACCGGTGCGCTGGTCGAGGCCAACCCGGCGCTCGCGACGCACCTGGGCACCGCGCTCCAGCGGCTGCACGGGAAACCGCTGAGCGTCTACCTGGCCCCCGGCGACGTGCGGGAGTTCCGGTCGGCGCTGCGGGTGCTGCGTTCCGGGACGGCGTCGGAGCACCGGCTGGCGGTCATGCTGCGACCGCGGCGCCTGGACCCGGTCCCGGCCCACCTGTTCGGCTTCACCGAGACGGCGGCCCGGGACGCCTCGGCCGCCCGCATCACCTGGGTCGTCGTCCCCGAGGACGGCGCCGGCGACCTCGACCTCATCGATCCGGCGGCCGCCCGCCCGCGCCCGCGGGCCGCCGACGGCGAGCCGATGCCCGCCTCGGCGGTGATCGGGCTGGCGACGTCGCTCGCCGAGCTCTCGGCCCTGCCCGTGGACGACATGGACCGGCAGCGGCTGCTCGGCCGGATGGCCACGCTCCTGCGCGGCGCCGTCCCCGACGCCGACTGGGTCAGCATCACCATGGGGAACCCGATGGAGCCCCAGCGCCTGGGCAGCGACTCCGCCGAGGCGCAGGACTTCGACGGCCGCCAGGTGCGGGCCGGCGAGGGACCGTGCTGGCAGGCCTACGACACCGGCGCGGTCGTCGTGAGCGACGACGTGACGACCGACCCCCGCTGGCCCGCCCTGGCCGCCATCGCCGGCGAGGGCGCCGTGCGCAGCGTCCTGGCCGTGCCGGTCCTCGAGGACGGCGCCGCCACCGGGGCCGTCAACGTCTACTCCGGGCGCACCCAGGGCTTCGGCGCCGCCGGCCGCCGGATCGCCGAGCTGGCCACCGCCGCGGTGGCCGGCGTGCTGCGCACCGTCGCCGAGCGCGAGTCGATGCAGACGCTCGCGCAGAACCTCGAGCGGGCGCTCACCTCGCGGGCGGTGATCGACCAGGCGAAGGGCGTGGTCATGGCGCGGCTGGACGTCGACGCCGACGAGGCGTTCGCCCGCCTGGTCAAGGTGAGCTCCCGGCTCAACGTGAAGGTGCGCGACCTGGCCGCGCTCATCGTCGAGGGGCACGTCGACGCCGTCCTGCGCGCGGGCGGCTGACCGCCGGTCCCGGCGTCAGGCGTCGGTCGGGTCCATGAGCACGACGGCGCCCTCGCGCCCCTCCGGCGACTGCTGGAACGGGCTCACGGTGACCCGCACCAGCACCTGCCGGCCCCGCCGGTTCACCGCCGGCAGCTCGACGGACTCGTGCGGCGCGCCGTCACCGGTGATCTGGCCGCGCAGCAGCGTCTGCAGCTCGGCGACCGGCAGGCCGATGTCGAGGCGGAGCAGGAGCTGCCCGCGGGCCTCGTCCTCCCGGACGCCCCACAGGTCCTCGGCGGCGCTGTTCCAGGCGAGGACCCGCAGCTCGGAGTCGACGACGGCCACCCCCACCCGGAAGCTGCCCAGCACCCCGCTGAGGAACCGGTTGAGGCCGTCGACCTCCTCGGTGCGGCTGCGCAGCTCCTCGTTCGTCGAGTGGAGCTCGTCGTTCATCGACTGGAGCTCCTCGTTCATCGTCTCCAGTTCCTCGTTGGTCGACTGGAGCTCCTCGTTGGTGGTCTCCAGCTCCTCGACGGTGGACTGGAGCTCCTCGTTGGTGGTCTCCAGCTCCTCGTTCGTGGACTGGAGCTCCTCGTAGGCGGTCTCGAGCTGCCGGTTGGAGTACTCGAGCTCCTGCCGCAGCCGGCTGAACTGGGTGACGTCCTCGAAGATCACCGTGGTGCCGAGCAGCGCGCCGCCCTCCTTGTAGAGGGGGATCACCTGGACGTCGAAGACGTCGGGCTCCTGCCCCGGGCGGCGCCGCTCCACGCCGCGCAGCCACACCGGCGCGCGGCCGCCGACCGCCTCGGAGATCACACCGCGCAGCTCGACCGGCCGGTACGAGACCTCGAGGTCCTGGATCGGCCGGCCGACGTCGCGGGCGTCGACGCCCAGCATCCGCTCGGCCTGGCGGTTGACCATCGCCAGCCGCCCGTCGGCGTCGAGCGCCAGCTGGGCGGCCGGCGCCGCGAGCATGGCCTCCCGGCGCAGGCGGGACAGCTCCCCCTCGCCGCCCGGCGGCACCTCCCGGGGCGCGGCGGGGCCGAGGCGCCGGTCGGCCCCGCTGTGGCCGTCGCGCTTGCGGAAGAACCGCCGGGTCAGGTCGACGGGGGCGAACAGCTGCGCGTGCGACAGCAGCATCTCGGCCTTGCCGAGGAAGAGCAGGCCCTCCGGGTCGAGGGCGAAGTGCAGCCGGCCGAGGATCCGCCGCTGGGTCTCGGCGTTGAAGTACATGAGCGTGTTCCGGCACAGCAGCAGGTCCACGTGCGAGATCGGCGCGTCCTGCACGAGGTCGTTGCGGCCGAAGATCACCGAGCGGCGCAGGTCCTTGCGGAAGGCGAAGCGCGCCCCCTCGGGCTGGAAGTACTCCTCGATCTCGCCCGGGGTCAGCCCGGCCATCTCCCGCTCGGTGAACACGCCCTGCCGCGCCTGGGCCAGCGCCTCCTCGTCGACGTCGGTGGCGTAGATCTTCACCCGCTGCCGGAACTCGTCGGCCCCGAGCACCTGGGCCAGGACGATCGCCAGGCTGTAGGCCTCCTGGCCGGACGCGCAGCCGGCGCTCCAGACCCGGATGGTCGACCCCGCCGCGTCGACCACCGGCGGCAGGAGCCGCTCGCGGAGGTTGTCCCAGGCCGGGCGGTCCCGGAAGAAGCTGGTCACGTTGATCAGCACGGTGTTGAACAGCGGCGTGAACTCCTCGGGGTGGACCTCCAGGAAGTCCTGGTACTCCGCCACCGAGTCGATCCCGACCTCCGTCATGCGCCGGCGCACCCGCCGCATGAGGCTCGGCCGCTTGTACCCCGTGAAGTCGAAGCCGCGCCGCTCGCGCAGGAACACCAGCAGCGCCTCGAAGGCCGGCAGCTGGCCCTCGAACGCGCCCTCCGGGACGTCCGCGTCGAACTCGCCCGTCGGCTCCTCGTCGGGCAGGGGCTCGCTCTGCTCGCTCACCCCGCTCAAGCCCCTTCCGCGGCCTCACCGGGGAGGCTGACCTCGCCGTTCAGCTCGCCGTGCTCCAGCAACCGGCGCAGCAGCCCGGAGGCGTGCTGGGCCTCGTCGTGGCGCTCGCGGAACGCCCGGGCGCTGAGCCGGTGCCCCCGCTGCTCGGCCCGCTCCCCCATGCGCAGGGCGAGCGCCGCGCGCTCCTCCAGCCCGCGCAGCGCCATCCACAGCGCGCCCTCGAGCGCCTGGGACTGCTCCGCCACCAGCGCCTCCGGCGACCAGGCGTGGCCGACGCGGCAGCGGAACCGCTCCATGCCGCCCTCGGTGATCGAGAACAGCGCGCCGTGGCAGGTGGGACACCCGAATCCGGACGGGGCGCCCGGCCGGTCGTGGGCGTTCACCGCGTCCGGGTCGAGGTAGGCCATGGCCGTCTCCGTGTCCATCAGCTCGCTGGGCGGCGGCTCGTCCACGTCGTCGACCTCCTCGGCCAGCAGCTGGCTCAGCAGCTCGCCCATCTTCTCGACCGGCACCACGTGCTCCGCGCCGCCCACCTCGGCGGCGTGCAGCGGCATGCTCGGGTACATCGCGTCGGCCGGGTCCTGGGCCACGCCCACCCCGCCGCGCGCCCGGACGGCGATCACGCCCGCCGTTCCGTCGTCCAGCGCGCCGGAGAGCACCACCGCCACGACCCGGCGGCCGGCGGCCCTGGCCGCCGAGCGGAACAGCACGTCGACCGCCGGGCGGTGCCCGTTCTCCCGCGGACCGCGCGAGAGCAGGATCCGGTCGTCGACGACCACCAGGTGCCGGTCGGGCACCGCCACCAGGACGGTGCCGGGTTCGAGCGGCTCCCCGTCGACCGCGTGCCGGACGGGCAGGTCGCAGGCCCGGCCCAGGATCGCGGGCAGCGCGCTGCGGGCGCCGGCGGGCATGTGCAGGACGACGAGGACGGCGGCCGGCAGGTCGGCGGGCAGCCCCCGCAGCAGGTGGACGAGCGCCTCCACGCCGCCGGCCGAAGCGCCGACCACCACGAGGTCCCGCCGTGCCATCACGTCTCCTCCTCGCCGCCGGGCGGCCGGAGCCGGCGTCCCGGCGAGGCGTGCGGAGCCGTAGTCTCGCACAGTTGCCCGGCGCCGGACGGTCGCGCCGGATCACCGGTTGCGGCGGTGCAGCTCCTCGTGCGCCAGCGGCCGCATCGGCACCCGCGGGCCCGCATCGGCCAGGTCGTCGAGCTCCTCGTTCACGCTGTGGGCCAGGACGTTGAACTCCCTCGGCGGCAGGTCGAACAGCCCGTGCAGCTGGCCCTCGACCGACACCTCGTCGGCGTTCCCGCCGAGCGCCAGGTAGCGGAACCACAGCTCGCGCACGGTCAGACCGGTGCGCCGGTGGGCGGCCGCGAGCTCGCCTCCTGCGCGGTCCCGCATGCGGCGTCCTGCCTCCCCCTGCGCTCGGGCGCTCGGGCGGTACCCCGCGCGACCCCGTCCCTATCCCCGGCCGGTCGGCCCGGTCCGCCGCCGGGAGCCGGGCGTGCGCGCGGCCCAGGCGGCGACGGCGGTCGGGACCCGGCGCCAGACCGGCGCCGGACGACGGGTCTCCAGGCGGGCGACCCGCGCCTCCAGCTCCCGCAGCTGGTCGGGCACGGCGGCGGACGCCGGCGGCCGCTCGGCCAGCCGGGCGATCCCGTCGGTCAGGCTCGCCGAGAAGGCGGCGGCGTCCGCGGGGGTCAGGCGGACGGTCCCGACGCAGATGTCGTCCCGCCAGATGCTCACGTTGAGCAGCCCGACGTCGGCGTGCGTGGAGACGCGGACGGCGCGGCCGTCGCCGCGGGCGTCCCAGGTCCAGCGTCCGGCGGTGGGGAGCGCGAGAACCGTCATCGCCCGAGGGTCGGGCACGGCGACCGGCGCGTCAACACGTTGCGGAACCGTGCGGGACCGCGACGGCGGCGGTCAGGCGACCCGGAACGGCTCCCCCGGCGCCAGCGCCCCCGGCAGGCCCACCTGCGTGAACAGCCGCTGGTCGAGGTCGAGGAAGCTGTTGATCCGGGCCACCTTGCCGTCGGCGACGTCGAGCACGTGCAGGGCCCACGGCTCGTGGCCGCCGTCGTCGCGCAGCCGGTACTGGGCCACCGCGGGCTGGCCGTTGGCCCACACCGCGAACACCCGCGAGCCCTCGCACTTCGCGCCCGGGCCGCGCATCCACGTGGCGATGTCGCCGGCGCCGCGCAGCCACATCTCGAACGGCGGCATGTGCTGGGTGACGTCGTCGTGCAGCAGCCGCACGAGGCCGTCGATGTCGTAGCGCTCGAAGGCGTCGACGTACTTCTCGAGCAGCTCGCGGTGCTCCTCGTCGAGCGGCTGCGGGTCGGGCCGGCCGCCCACCTGCGCCAGGGTGGCGCGGGCCCGCTGCAGGGCGCTGTTGACCGAGGCGACGGTGGTGTCGAGCAGCTGCGCGACCTCCTCGGCCTTCCAGCGCAGGACCTCGCGGAGCAGCAGCACCGCCCGCTGCCGCGGCGGCAGGTGCTGCAGCGCGGTGATGAAGGCCAGGCGGATGGACTCCCGCTCGACCGCGCGCTCGGCCGGGTCGGCGTCGTCGGAGAGCACCTGGCGGTCGAGCACCGGCTCGACCCACGCCGTCCCCGGCCGCCGGGCCGCCAGCGACGACTCCACCGGCTGCCAGGGGTCGCCGGAGAGGTCCATCGGCAGCGCCCGGCGCTGCCGGCCCGACAGCTGGTCGAGGCAGACGTTGGTGGCGATGCGGTACAGCCAGGAGCGCAGCGCCGAGCGGCCCTCGAAGCTGGCCAGGCCGCGCCAGGCCCGCACCATCGTCTCCTGCACCGCGTCCTCGGCGTCGAAGGACGACCCGAGCATGCGGTAGCAGTAGCCGGTGAGCTCCCTGCGGTGCTCGAGCAGTCGGGGGTCGAGCTGCTCGGCAGGGCCGATCGCCACCGTTGTCACCGCGGACCACTCCTCTCGTCGAAGGGCGATCAGCACACCACAGCCGACCGACAATCCGGGAGCCCCCGGACTACTGGTAGCTGACGAGATCCGGGACCGGGTTCACCGACTCGACCGTCTGCTCAGGCGTGAGCATCGGGACGTCCTCGTCGTAGAAGTTCTTCCAGCCCCACGCCAGCGGACCGGCCGGCAGGTCCTGGTGGAGGGCGTTCCAGGTGGCCTGCTTGTCGCCCTGCGCCCCCTGCCCGTCGGCGTGGATCGTCACCGCGACCTCGTCGCGGGAGAGGTCCAGCCGCTGGCGGTCGGAGATCATCCGCAGCTGGAACTGGTGGACGACGAGGAGCTTCTGCGGCAGCTGACGCTCGCGGGTGAGGTCGGCCAGCCAGGTGATCACCGAGTTGACCTCGTCCACCCCCACCGAGCCGATCGTCTGCAGGTGCACGCCGTTCGGCCCCAGCCGCCACTCCGGGTCCAGCGCCAGCCCGACGTGCGGCAGCTCCAGCAGCGGCTGGTAGGCCCGCGCCTGGGTGAGGAAGTCGGTGCGGCCGGGCTGCAGGTCGAGGAAGACGTAGATGCCGGCCTCCCCGGCCGCCTCGACCCACGGGCGGATGGTCTCCAGGTCCAGCTCGGTCGAGTAGTTGCCGTCCGGACCCGGCACCGACGACGCGACGGTCACGATGATCTCGAACGCCGGGACGACGGGCCGGTCGACCAGGTCCTCGTAGGGGGCGGCGTGCTCCCGGGCCCGCTGCACGCTGGCGTCGACGTCCTGCTCGCCGAGGACCCCGAGCGCCCCGGTGCCCGGGCTGCCGTACAGGGCCACGAGCATCCGGCCGGGGAACAGCGTCTGCCCGCCGCCGGGCAGCTGCGCGCCGGACCGCGCCGTCGCCAGCTTCCAGTCCAGCCCGTCCTCCGCGGCGAAGCCCGCGCCGAGGGCCAGCACGCCGCCCTCGTGCGCCGCGAGCGCGTCGACGACGTCGGCCGACGAGCGCGGGTCGGTGCTGCCGCCGGTCGCCACGACCCGCGCGCCCGCCGCCCGGGCGGTGGCCGTGCCGGCCACGTCGCCGGGGCCGCCGGCGGCCAGGACGACGACGTCGTCCAGCGGATCGGCGCGGGCCACCTCGGGCAGCTCCTCCGGGGCGCCGTCGGTCCCCGCGGGCTCGGCGCCCTCGGGGAGAAGCGCGTCCGGCTGCTCCGGGTCCATCGCCGCGACGGCGGCGACCGCGTCGTCGAGCGCCACCTGCTCGGTCCCGCCGAGCGGGACGCCGGCTGCCGCCACGGCCTCCGGGTCGGCGGCGACGGCGATCGTCTCCCGGGTCCCCCGTCCACCGTCCTCCTCGGTGGCGCTGCCGAGCGCGGAGCCCTCGGCCTCGCCGACGGCGAGCACCGCGTCCACGCCCAGCCGGTCCACCTCGGCGGCCAGGCCGTCGTCCACCGCGCCCCCGGCGCGCTCCAGCAGCAGCGGGACGCCGAGACCCACCGCGGCCGAGGCGCCGAGCAGCGTACCGGCGTCGTCCCCCTCCCGGGCGATGACGACGACGTCGGCGGACTCGTACAGCGCGCGGCTGGTGCTGACCGCCGCGGCCACCGGGTCCTCGTCGGCCACCACGGTGAGCTCCTCGGCCGGCGCCGTCGTGGTCGCCCGGGCGTCGCCGGACCCGCCGCCGCTCCCCCCGTCGTCGTCGGCGAACGAGGTGCAACCGGCCAGCAGGACCGCCGCCGCGAGCACGGCCGGACCGCGATGGAGACGCACGCTTCCTCCGTTCCCCCCCGACTCCCCGACAGTAGTGAGGTCGCTGGACAGCGGCCGGGCGGCCCGGGGACGATCGGCGCCCGAGATGAGCAGCAACCAGCAGTCGGGCCAGCCCGAACCCCGATCGGCCAGCCAGCGGGGTGGGTTCCCGCCGGCGCCGGCCGCAGGCTCGATGCCATGACCACCGACACCGCCGTGCTCCCCTCCCCGCCCGCGGCCGCGCTGGAGCCGCGCAGCCGGCTCGGGCAGCTCGGCACCGACTCCGCCTACAACCTGCTGCGCTTCCCGATCGCGATCGCCGCCTTCGTGGCCGTGATCACCGGCCTGTCGGTGGGCGCCGGGCTGCTGGTCGTGTGGGTCGGCGTCGCCGTCCTCGCCGTCACCCTGCTGGTGGCGCGCGGCTTCGCCGGCGTCGAGCGGGCGATGATCACCCCCGTCCTGGGCCGCGACGTGCCGCGCCCGGCGTACCTGCGGCCCGACGGCGGCCGGGTGCGCCGGCTGGCCACGCCGCTGCGCGACCCGCAGACCTGGCTCGACGCGCTGCACGCGGTGCTCGCCTTCCCCCTGGCGATCGCCGGCTTCGTCCTGACCGTGACGTTCTGGGCGGTGGCGCTCGGCGGCATCACCTACGGGGCGTGGGACTGGGCGCTGCCCGACCCGAGCACGTCGGCCGACAACACCGACCTGCTCGAGCTGCTCGGCTTCGAGAGCTCCGCCGGCGCGCGGATCGCCTTCTACACGGCCATCGGGCTGCTGTTCGCGGTGATCCTGCCGTTCGTCGTCCGGGCCACCGCCCTGCTGCAGGCCCAGCTCTCCCGGGCGCTGCTCACCTCCCGGGCCGCCACCCAGGCCGAGATCGGCCGGCTGGCCGGCGGCCGCGACGCCGCGGTGGCGGCGGAGGCCGAGCAGCTGCGCCGGCTGGAGCGCGACATCCACGACGGCCCGCAGCAGCGGCTGGTGCGGCTGCAGATGGACCTCGCCCGCGCGCAGCGGCAGATGGACCGCGACCCCGAGGCCGCCCGCACCACGCTCGGCGACGCCGCCGGGCTGGCCCGCGAGACGCTGGAGGAGCTGCGCGCCCTCTCCCGCGGCATCGCCCCGCCGGTGCTGGCCGACCGCGGCCTGGCCGCCGCGCTCGCCGCGCTGGCCGCCCGCTCCCCCGTGCCGATCGAGCTCGTGGTCGACCTGCCCGAGGGCCGGCTGTCGCCCGTCGCCGAGAACACCGCGTACTTCGTGGTCAGCGAGGCGCTGGCCAACGTGGCCAAGCACAGCGGCGCGACGACGGTCCGGGTCGCGGTGGCCCGCTTCGCCGGCCTGCTGCGCGTCGAGGTCGAGGACGACGGCAGCGGCGGCGCGGTGCTGGCGCCCGGGCACGGCCTGGCCGGGCTGGCCGACCGGCTGCGCGCGGTGGACGGCACCCTGGCCGTGGACAGCCCGCGCGGCGGGCCGACGCGGCTGGTGGCGGAGGTGCCGTGCGGGTAGTGCTCGCCGAGGACTCGGTGCTCCTCCGCGAAGGCCTCGTGCGGCTGCTCGCCGAGGCCGACGCGGAGGTCGTCGCGGCGGTGGCCGACGGCCCCTCGCTGGTGAAGGCGGTGGTGGAGCACCGGCCCGACGTCGCCGTCGTCGACGTCCGGATGCCGCCCACGCACACCGACGAGGGGCTGCGGGCCGCCGTCGAGGCGCGGCGGACGGTGCCCGGCACCGCCGTCCTGGTGCTGTCGCAGTACGTGGAGGTGGCCTACGCCGACGAGCTGCTCGCCGACGGCGCCGGCGGCGTCGGCTACCTGCTCAAGGACCGGGTGGCCGACGTCGACACCTTCCTCGCCGCGCTGGAGGACGTCGTCGGCGGCGGCACGGTGCTCGACCCGCAGGTGGTCGCGCAGCTGTTCGCCCGGCGCCGGGCCGACGACCCGGTGCGCCGGCTGACGCCGCGGGAGCGGGAGGTGCTGGGGCTGATCGCGGAGGGGCACTCCAACACCGCGATCGCCCGGCTGCTCGTGGTGACGCCGGGGGCGGTGGAGAAGCACACCCAGCACATCTTCGCCAAGCTCGGGCTGGCGCCCGACGAGGACCAGCACCGCCGGGTGATGGCCACGCTGGCCTACCTCCGCAGCTGAGGTCCCGGCAGCCGCGGCCCGTGATCAGCTGGCCTGATCGTGATGGCTCCACCCCCACGGTGGGACGTGGGGGAGGAGCCGCGGGGATCAGGTGAGCTGATCACGGCCACCGCCGCGGAAGTCGTTGGCGCCGTGTCGGAGGCGGCCTGTAGACACGACGGCGTGCCCGACTTCACCGCGCAGCTGCGCCCCGCGACCCTCGACGACTACCCGGCGTTCTGGCGGGCCATCTTCGACGTGTTCGCCGAGGACCCCTCGGGGCCGTGGCTGGACACCCCGGCGCCCATCGCCGAGCTCGACCGCTCGCTGGGCCTGTGGGAGGGCGACCGCGTCGTCGCCACGTCGGGCATCTACAGCCTGGAGATGACCGTGCCCGGGGCCGTCGTCCCCACCGCCGGCGTCACCTGGGTCACCGTCGCCCCGACCCACCGGCGGCAGGGCGTGCTCACCTCGATCATGCGGCGGCAGCTCACCGACCTGCACGAGCAGCAGCGCGAGCCGGTGGCGGCGCTGTGGGCCGCCGAGTTCCCGATCTACGGGCGGTACGGGTACGCGCCGGCGTCCTACCGCGGCTCGCTGAGCGGGCGCACCGAGCGGCTGGCGCTGCGCCCCGGGATCGACGTCGGGAAGGGCCGGGTGGAGCGGGTGACCGTCGAGGAGTACCGCGCCGCGGCGATGCCCCTGTTCGACGCGCTGCGCCGCCAGGTGCCCGGCCAGATGGCCCGCGACGACCGCTGGTGGGACCGCACCCTGCGCGACGCCCCCGAGAACCGCGAGGGCCAGACCGCGCTGCGGCACCTGCTGCACACAGAGCCCGACGGCACGGTCACCGGCTACGCGGCCTTCCGGATCAAGAACACCTGGACCGACTCCGGCGAGCCCGACAGCACGCTCACCGTCCAGGAGGTCCGCGCGACGAGCACCACCGCGTACGCGGCGCTGTGGCAGTTCCTGCTCTCGGTCGACCTCGTCCGGCACGTCCGCTACCCCATGGGCTCCCCCGACGACCCGGTCCGCCACCTCGTCGCCGACTCCCGCGCCCTGCACACCCAGGCGATCGACGGGCTCTGGGTGCGGCTGGTCGACGTCGACCGCGCGCTCGCCGCCCGCCGCTACCCGGCGCCGGTCAACCTGGTGCTCGAGGTGCGCGACCGGTTCTGCCCCTGGAACGACGGCCGCTTCCACCTCAACGGCACCCCCGCCGGCGCCTTCTGCGCGCCCACCGACGCCGACCCCGACCTGGTCGTCGACGTCGAGGCGCTGGCCGCGGCCTACCTGGGCGGCACGTCGCTGGCGGCGATGCAGGCCGCCGGCCGGGTCACCGAGGTCAGCCCCGGCGCGGTCACCCAGGCGTCGACGGCGTTCGGCTGGCCGGTCGCCCCCTGGTGCTCCGAGGAGTTCTGACAGGACGCCGTCCGGGGGCTCACGCCGGGACGGCGCCGTCCCACTCCTCCAGCGGGGCGCAGTGCCAGCGCCACGACCGCAGCCGCTCGCGGCCGGGCAGCGCGGTGCGGCCGGTCGCCCACCGCAGCGCGGCGGCCGGGTCGCCGTCGGCCGGCACCCACGGGAACAGCCGGGCCAGGACGGCGTCGGCGAGGTCGGCCGGCGGCGCCCACGGCAGGGCCCGCGCCTCGGCGACGTCGCCGGCGTGCACCAGCAGCTCGGCACAGCCCATGCCGGCGAACCCGGTGGCGTCGGCGATCCCCCAGTCGTGCCAGCCGCGCTCGTCGGGGCCGGCGCCGTCGACGGTGCGGGCGAGCACCGTGGCCGCCGCCTCGAGCTGGCGCAGCCGCTCGGGCAGGCCGGCGTCGGCGCGGGGCTCGATCTCCACGGCGTCGGTGCGGTCCGGCCCCGCGGCGAGGTCCTGCGCGTACCAGACCAGCACCGTGCCCAGGTGCGCGGCGACCCCGGAGACGTCGGTCGCCATCAGCGGGACCGGCGCGGCCGCGTCGGCGCCGGCGAAGACCTCCCGCGCGGCCGCCACCGCCCGCCGGAGGTCCTCCCCCGTCACGCCCCGGTCGTGTGGGTGGGCACCCCGCCGGCCGGGCGGTGCCGGTCGCGCTCGTAGTCGCTGACCAGCCCGATCCGCCGCTGGTGCCGGGCATCGCCGCTGAACGGCGTGTCGAGGAAGAGGAGGACCAGCTCGGCCGCCTCGTCGAGCGAGTGCTGGCGGGCGCCCACCGCGACGACGTTGGCGTCGTTGTGCTGCCGGGCCAGCGTGGCGGTGTCGCGGTTCCAGGCCAGGGCCGCGCGGATGCCCGGCACCTTGTTGGCCGCGATCTGCTCGCCGTTGCCCGAGCCGCCGAGGACGACGCCGAGCGTGCCGGGCTCGGCCACCACCCGCTCGCCCACGTCGAAGCAGTACGGCGGGTAGTCGTCCTCGGCGTCGTAGACGTGGGCGCCGCAGTCGACCGGCTCGTGACCGGCCTCGCCGAGCACCTTGACCAGGTGTTCCTTGAGCTCGTAGGCGGCGTGGTCGCTGCCGAGGAAGACGCGCATGACCCGCAGTCTGTCAGGCTCGCCGCGTGGCGGTGCTGGGAGTCGACGGCTGGCGCGGGCGGTGGGTGGGGGCGCTGCTCGAGGGGCGCTCGGTCACCCTGCTGGCGCTGCCCGACGCCGCCGCCGTCCTGGCCGTGCCCGGCGTCGAGGTGATCGGCGTCGACATGCCGATCGGGCTGTCGGACGACGGGCCGCGGGCGTGTGACGTGGCCGCGCGCCGGCTGCTCGGCCGCGCCGGCAGCTCGGTGTTCCCCGCGCCGGTGCGGCCGGTGCTCGGCTGCGGCTCGTACGAGGAGGCCTGCGCCGTCTCGCGGGCCGCCTCGGGCAAGGCGCTGTCGGTGCAGGCGTGGAACCTGGCGCCGGCGATCCGCTCGCTCGACCACGCCCTGGGCGACGAGCCCGAGCCGCGCGTGCACGAGGTCCACCCCGAGCTGGCGTTCCGCCGCGGGCTGGCCGGCGTCACCGACCCCAAGGCCTCCGCCCGCGGGCTGGCCCAGCGCATCCGGGCGCTGCAACCGGTGGTGGACGTGCTCGACGCGCTGGCGGCCGCGCCGGTCGGCGTGCCGGCGGTCGACTGCCTCGACGCGTGCGCGGCGGCGTGGTCGGCGCGGCGGATCGCCCAGGGCACGGCGTCGTCCGTGGGCGGCGACGAGCGCGACGCCCGCGGCCGCCCCATGCGCATCGCCTGGTGAGCATCGGCGCGACGACGCAGAGCCCTATCGCGTCATCGTGTAGTACATTTGCTACATGGCACGGCGGAAGGCGGACGACGACGCCCGGCTGTACAACCGGCTCGCCGTCCTGCGGGCCGAGCGCGGGCTGAGCCGCCAGCAGCTGGCCGACGCCGTCGGCGTGCACTACCAGACCATCGGCTACCTCGAGCGCGGCGAGTACAGCCCGAGCGCGGTGCTCGCGCTGCGGCTGGCCGCCGTCTTCGGGCTCCCGGTGGAGGCCGTCTTCAGCCTCACGCCCTTCCGCACCCTGTCCGAGCAGCTCTACGGCACCCAGGAGAGGTCATGACCAGCACCCGCACCGCCCGGGCCGAGCGCCGCGCCGACCGGCTCGACGACCCCCGCTTCGAGGGCCTGCGCACCCCTCGGGCCCGCCGCCGGCTGGGGGCGGCCCTGGTCGCGCTGCTCGTCGTCGAGGCGGGGCTGTTCGTGGCGCTGCCGGCCGCGCCGGTGGCCGTGGCGGTCGGCCTGGCCCTCGTCGTCGTCGCCTTCGTCCTGTGCCTGGGCGCGCTCAAGGCCTCGACCCGGGGGGTGGAGGAGCTGCCGCGCGAGGTGCTCGACGAGCGCCAGTGGCAGGTGCGCGGGGAGGCCTACGCGCGCGGCTACCGCGTCGGGTTCGGGCTGCTGACCGCCGAGCTGGCCGGCGTCGTGCTGTGGCTGGTGCTGGACCTGCCGCACCCCGGCACCGGCGTGCTCACGGCCGCCCTGCTGCTGCCCTTCCACGTCGGCCTGGTGCTGCCGACGCTGGTCACGGCCCTGTCCCGGGAGGTGTGACCGCCCCGCGGGCGGCGCCTACTTCCCGGTGACGCGGCGGACGGCGGCGAGCGGGAGGACCCGCAGCAGCCCGGCGATCGGCCGCCACGGCCACTCCGGCACGTACGCCTTGGCCGGCTCCCGCTCGATCGCCGCCACCAGCGCGTCGACGCCCTTGTCCAGGCCCACGGTGAACGGCCCGCGCCGGCCGACGTTGATCTCGGTCTCGATGTAGCCCGGCAGGATCGTGGAGACGACGATCCGGCTGCCCAGGACGTCGGAGCGGATCCCCTCGGCCAGCGCGTTGAGCGCCGCCTTGCTGGCCCCGTAGGCGTTGCGGGTGCCTTTCATGCCGCGGATCGAGGCCACGGACGAGACGACCACCAGGTGCCCGGCGCCCTGCGCCCGGAACAGCTCCATCGCCGCCTCGCAGGTGGCGTGCGTGCCCAGCACGTTGGTGAGCAGCGTCGCCCGGTTGGCCCACGCCTTGCCGGTGCCGACCGAGGCGCCCTTGCCGATGCCGGCGTTGGCGATCACCCGGTCGAACCCGCCCAGCCGGTCGGCCAGCTCGGGGACGACGGTCGCCACGGCGTCGGGGTCGTCGACGTCGAGCGCGCCGACCTCCACGCGGATGCCGGGGTGGGCGGCGAGCAGCTCCTCGCGCAGCAGCTCCAGCCGGTCGGTGCGGCGGGCGACGAGGGCGAGGTCGCGGCCCATGCCGGCGAAGCGGCGGCCCATGCCCTCCCCGAGGCCGGAGCTCGCGCCGGTGATCAGGATGCGCTGGCGGACGGGGTGCGGCACCGCCTCAGCATGCCGCAGCCCCCGTCCAGGCCTCGCTGCAGGGACCCGCCGCGAGCCCGCAGGTGGCGGGGGCAGCGGGGTCCTTCCTCAGCGGGGGGTGATCTCCAGGACGTCGGCCGGCACCGAGCTCATGTCCGGACCCTCGGTGCGGGTGCGCTTGAGCTCCCAGAACGAGGGCAGGTTGGCCAGCAGCACCGCGCCGTCGAAGGCCTTGCCGGCCTCCTCGCCGGTGGGCACCTTGCTGATCACCGGGCCGAAGAAGGCGACGCCGTCGATGTGCATGACCGGGGTGCCGACGTCCTCGCCGACCGGGTCCATGCCCTCGTGGTGGCTCTGCTCCAGGGCCTCGTCGTACTCGGTGGAGGTGGCCGCCTCGGCCAGCTCGACCGGCAGGCCCACGCGCTCCAGCGCCGGGACGACGATGTCCTCGAGCTCCAGCTTCTCGTGGTGCCGCAGCGTGCCCATGGCGGTGTAGAGGTCGCCGAGCACCTCGTCGCCGAACTTCTGCGCGGCGGCGATCAGCACGCGCACCGGGCCGATCGCCTTCTCCATCATCTCCTGGTACTCGGCGGGCAGGTCGCGGCCGCGGTTGAGCACCGACAGGGACATGACGTGCCAGTGGAGGTCCAGGTCGCGCACCTTGGCCGCCTCGAGCACCCAGCGGCTGGTCAGCCAGGCCCACGGGCACAGCGGGTCGAACCAGAAGTCCACGCGGGCGGTGGTGGGGGCGCTCTGCACTGCCTCGGTCATCGTTCGGGTGCTCCTCGAAAGCTCGTGGTCGTCCTGACGGGGAAAGCCCCGGGGGTCGACGGTTGTTCCCTCAACTTCCGGACGGCGGCGGACCCCGTCGTCCCCGCATGGGAAGCTGCCCGTCGTGGCCGTACCCAACCTGACCCGAGACGACGCCGCCGCCCGCGCCGAGCTGCTGGCCGTGCAGTCCTACGACCTCGCCCTCGACGTGACCGACGGCGCCGGGCACCCCGGCGACAAGACCTTCCGCTCCACGACGACGGTGGAGTTCACCTGCCGCCGGCCGGGCGCGAGCACCTTCATCGACCTCGTCGCCGAGCAGGTCCGCTCCGCGACGCTCAACGGCGTCGAGCTCGACGTGAGCACGTACACCGAGGAGGGCGGCCTGCCGCTGCCCGAGCTCGCCGAGAGCAACACGCTCACGGTCGACGCCGACTGCCGCTACTCCAACTCCGGTGAGGGCCTGCACCGGTTCGAGGACCCCGAGGACGGCCACGTCTACCTGTACAGCCACTTCGAGCCGGCCGAGGCCAAGCGGATGTTCGCCTGCTTCGACCAACCCGACCTCAAGGGCACGTTCACGGTGCACGTCACCGCGCCGTTCGACTGGCAGGTCGTCTCCAACACCGGCGAGCGCACCATCGAGGCCGGCCCCGGCGGCTCGCAGCTGGTCCACTTCACGCCCACCAAGCGCATCTCGACCTACCTGGTCGCGCTGATCGCCGGGCCCTACGCCAAGGTCACCGACTCGCACGACGGCATCCCGCTGGGTCTGTACTGCCGCGCCTCGCTGGCCAAGCACCTCGACCCCGACGAGCTGTTCCGGGTCACCAAGCAGGGCTTCGACTTCTACCACCGGGTGTTCGACTACCCGTACCCGTTCGACAAGTACGACCAGCTGTTCGTGCCCGAGTTCAACGCCGGCGCCATGGAGAACGCCGGGGCGGTGACCTTCCTGGAGGACTACGTCTTCCGCTCCAAGGTCAGCCGTGCCCGCTACGAGCGTCGGGCCGAGACGGTGCTGCACGAGCTGGCGCACATGTGGTTCGGCGACCTGGTGACCATGAAGTGGTGGGACGACCTCTGGCTCAACGAGTCGTTCGCCACCTACATCAGCACCCTGTGCCAGGCCGAGGCCACCGAGTACACGACCGCCTGGACGACGTTCGCCAACACCGAGAAGGCGTGGGCGTACGCGCAGGACCAGCTGCCCTCCACCCACCCGATCGCCGCCGACATGGTCGACGTCGCCGCGGTCGAGGTGAACTTCGACGGCATCACCTACGCCAAGGGCGCCTCGGTGCTCAAGCAGTTCGTCGCCTACGTCGGCCGCGAGGAGTTCCTGGCCGGCATCCGGCGGTACTTCCGCAAGCACGAGTACGGCAACACCACGCTGGCCGACCTGCTCGGGCCGCTGTCGGAGAGCACCGGCCGCGACCTGTCGGAGTGGGCCGACCAGTGGTTGCGCACCAGCCAGGTCAACACCCTGCGCCCGGTCCACGAGCTCACCGACGACGGCCGCTACGCGAGCTTCGCGATCGAGCAGACCGCCGTCGCCGAGCACCCGGTGCTGCGCAACCACCGGCTGGCGGTCGGCCTCTACGACTCCGGCCCCGACGGGCTCACCCGCAGCAACCGCGTCGAGCTCGACGTCACCGGCGCCCGCACCGAGGTGCCCGAGCTGGTCGGGCACCCGGCGGCCGATCTCGTGCTGGTCAACGACGACGACCTCACCTACGCCAAGCTGCGGCTCGACGAGCGCTCGCTGGCCACCCTGCGCGAGCGGATCGGCACCATGCCCGACTCGCTGGCCCGCGCGCTGTGCTGGTCGGCGGCGTGGGACATGACCCGCGACGCCGAGCTGCCGGCCCGCGAGTGGGTGGAGCTGGTGCTGGGCGGGGTCGACGCCGAGACCGAGATCAGCGTCGTCCAGGCGCTGCTCGCCCGCGTGCAGGCGGCGCTGACCTCCTACGCCGACCCGGGCTGGGCGCCGGAGGGCTGGGCGGCGCTGGCCGACCGGTCGCTGGCCGCCCTGCGCACCGCCGCGCCGGGCAGCGACCAGCAGCTGCAGTGGTCGCGGACCTTCGCCGCGGCCGCCCGCACCGACGAGCACGCCGCGGTGCTGCGCGGCCTGCTCGACGGGTCGGTGGCCTTCGAGGGGCTCGAGGTCGACGCCGACGCCCGGTGGGCGTTCCTGCACGGGCTCGTCGCCATCGGCGCGGCCGGGGCGGGCGAGATCGACGCCGAGGCGGAGCGGGACGCCACCGCGACCGGCATCCGCCGCGCGGCGACCGCCCGCGCGCTGCTGCCCACGGCGGAGGCCAAGGAGCTGGCCTGGCAGCGGGCCTTCCACGACGACGAGATCCCCAACGCCGTCCACGAGGCGCTGCTGGCCGGCTTCTGGCACCCGGCGCAGCGCGACCTCACCGGCGGCTACGTCGAGCGGTACTTCGCCGACATCCGCCCGCTGTGGGACCGCCGCCCGGGCGAGATCGCCAAGAACGCCGTCCAGTACCTGTTCCCGCCGGTCGTCGAGCGGCGGACCGTCGACGCCGCCGACGCCTGGCTGTCGGCGCCCGACCACCCCAGCTCGCTGCGCCGGCTGGTGGCCGAGGGCCGCGACGGCATCACCCGGGCCCTGCGCTGCCGGGAGTGCGACGCGTCGGGGAGCTGACGTGCGGAAGGGCCCGGTCCACCGGACCGGGCCCTTCCCGTGCGGCCTCCCCGCCCGCGGCGGGGCCTCGGCTCAGTGGTCGGCGCGGTGCCGGAGCCGGCCGGCCTGGTCGGACATCTGGCGCAGGCCGTTGACGATCCCGCCCACCAGGTCGCCGCCGGCGAAGGACGTCGTCATCGACAGCACGGCGAGCGCGCAGGCCCGGTCGGGCAGCCGGCGGGCGGCCGTCGCGCCGGTGACCACCTCGATGACCCGCTGGCCGGGCGAGACCGCCACCAGCACGGAGTTCGACGGGTCGGGCCCGGACGCGGCGTGCAGCTCCTCGGCGCGCAGGCGGGTGCCCTTGCCGAGGTCGCCGATGTAGAGGGTGAAGCGCAGGCCGGTCTCCCGGGAGGCCATGGTCAGCGCCTCGTCGAGGCGGCCGAGCTCCTGCCACGTGAAGATCGAGTCGAGCGGCTCGGCCTCGTCGGTCCGCGCGGGCGCGGTGGCCGTGGTGGCCGTGTCGTGGGACTCCACCTCGAGGGCGCGGGTCATCGTCGGGCTCCGTCGGAGAGGTCGAAGGGGGTCACGGCCGGGTCACCAGGTCCCGCGGGCGCCGCCGCGCGGACCGGCGGCCGTCGCGCGGGTCGGGGCCGCCGAGGCGGCGGACGCGCCGGTGGAGCCGCCGCCGGCGGCGGAGCCGACGGGCTCCCCGTACAGGGAGGAGCCGATGGCCTTGGTCTCGCCGCCGGAGACCGCCGCGCCGAACGCCGGGGCGCCGTGGCCCTCGCCGTGCCCGCCGCCGTGGCCGGTGGCCCCCGGGTGGGGCTCGTACCAGACGGGGGCGTGCTCCCAGGCCTGGCCCGGCTTGTAGCGGGGGCGCTTGCGCCGCCCGGGCACCAGGGTCAGCACCGCGAGCACCGCGATCACGGCCAGCGGCGCGACGGCGTAGACGAGGATGGTCTCGACGACGGTCACGGGGTGGAATCTACCGGGGCACCTGGCGATTCTCGTCACCACGTGGCGGGACGGCGCTGCGCCCACGGTCGCGCGCTCTCCAGCTGGGCGGACAGGGAGATCAGCGTCGCCTCGTCGGCGGGCCGCCCGACCAGCATCGTCCCCACCGGCAGGCCGTCGGCGGTCCAGTGCAGCGGCACGCTGACGGCGGGCTGACCGGTGACGTTGTACAGCGCGGTGAAGGCGGCGTAGCGCTTCTGCCGCTCGAAGTCGGCGGCGCCGTCGCCGTCGGCGTCGAACCAGCCGACCGGCCGCGGGGTCATGGTGCACACCGGGGCGAGCAGGACGTCGTAGGCGGCGGTGGCCCGCACGAACCGGCGGGAGAACAGCCGCAGCGCCGACATCGCCTCCATCGCCGCCTGCGCGGACAGGCCGAGACCGCGGGCGCGCAGCTCGCGGGTGAGCGGGCGCAGCTCGCCCACCCGCGTCGGCGGCACCGGCAGCAGCGTGCCCGACAGGCACCAGGTGCGCTCGAAGGCGCCGAGCACGTCCCCGGTGAGCAGCCCGGTCGAGACCTCCTCGACGTCGTGGCCGAGCGACCCCAGCAGCTCGGTGGCGTCGTCGAGCGCCGCGGCGACCTCGGGCTCCAGCGCGGTGTCGGGCATCGGCGACTCCAGCACCCGGCCGATCCGCAGCCGGCCCGGCGCCCGGTCGGCGGCGGCCAGGAAGGTCTCCCCCGCCGGCAGCGGCGGCGCCCAGGCCGGGTCGCCGGGCTCGGGACCGGCCATGGCGTCGAGCATCGCCGCGGCGTCGCGCACGGTGCGGGCCAGCGGCCCGTTGGTGCCCAACCCGGTGACGTCGCCGCCGAACGGGGCGTTGCTGACCCGGCCGCGCGCCGGCTTGATGCCGAAGATGCCGGTCGCGTTCGCCGGGATGCGGATCGAGCCGCCGCCGTCGCTGCCCTGGGCGAACGGCAGCATGCCGGCGGCGACGGCGACCGCGGCGCCGCCGCTGGAGCCGCCGGCCAGGCGGGACGGGTCCCACGGGCAGCGGGCCGGGCCGACCAGGTCGTTGTCGGTGTAGCAGGGGAAGCCGAACTCGGGGGTGTTCGTCTTGCCCAGGCTGATCGTCCCGGCGGCGGCCAGCCGGGTCACCACGGCGTCGTCGACGTCGGGCACGAAGTCGGCCATCACCGCCGAGCCGAACGTGGTGCGCACGCCGGCGGTGTTGTTCAGGTCCTTGATCGCGGTGGGGACGCCGAGCAGCGGCGGCAGGTCGCCGCCGGCGCGCAGCAGCCGCTCGGCCCGCGCCGCGGCGGCCAGCGCCCGCTGCGGCGTCACCGTGAGGAAGGCGCCCAGCGAGCGGTCGAGCGCCTCGACCCGGCGCAGCGCGTGCGCGACCAGTTCGGTCGGGCTGGTCTCGCCGGCCCGCACCGCGGCGGCCTGCTCGAGCGCGGTCAGCTCGTGGAGCTCGGTCACGGCCAGCGACGCTAGACCCTGTAGACAGGAGCCCATGGACCGGAGCCGCACCGCCGCCGAGCAGCTCGACGACGCCGATCCCCTCGCCGGCTTCCGCGGCCGCTTCGCCGGCGCCGACGACGAGGGCCCCGAGCGGCTGCTGTACCTCGACGGCAACTCGCTGGGCCGGATGCCGAAGGAGACGCCGGCGGCGCTGGCCCGCGTCGTCGAGACCGAGTGGGCCGGCGGCCTGGTCGGCTCCTGGTCGACCTGGATCCGCACGGCGACGCGGCTCGGCGACGCGCTGGCCGCCGGCGTGCTCGGCGCCCGGCCCGGCGAGGTGCTGGTCGCCGACTCCACGTCGGTGAACCTGTTCAAGCTGGTCTCCGCCGCGGTGGACGGCCGCCCCGGCCGCGACGTGGTCGTCTGCTGCGCCGACGACTTCCCCACCGACCGCTACATCGTGGCCGGGGTGGCGCAGGCCCGCGGGCTGACCGTGCGCGAGATCCCCGCCGACATCGACGAGGGCCTCGACCCGGCGGTGCTGGCCGCGGCGCTGGACGAGCGGGTCGCCGTCGTCGTCCTGTCCTCGGTGGCCTACCGCTCGGGGGCGCTGCTCGACGTGCCGGCCGTGACCCGGATGGTCCACGACGCGGGCGCGCTGGTGCTGTGGGACCTCTCGCACGCCGCCGGCGCGGTGCAGGTGGACCTCGCGGCGTCGGGCGCCGACCTCGCCGTGGGGTGCACCTACAAGTACCTCAACGGCGGCCCGGGCGCCCCCGCGTTCCTCTACGTGCGCCGCGACCTGCAGGACTCGCTGCGCCAGCCGATCTGGGGCTGGTTCGGCCAGCAGGACCAGTTCGCGATGGGGCCGGTGTACGAGCCGGTCCCGGGCATCGAGCGCTTCGGCGTCGGGACGCCGCCGATCCTCGGGATGGCGGCGGTCGAGGTCGGCGTCGGGCTGATCGCCGAGGCCGGCATCGACCGCCTGGCCGCGAAGGGCCGGGCGCTCACCGACCTGCTGGTGGCCCTCGCCGACGAGTGGCTCGTGCCGCTCGGCGTCGCGCTGGCCTCGCCGCGCGAGGCGGCCCGGCGGGGTTCGCACGTGACGCTCGCCCACCCGGCCGCCTGGCAGCTCACCCAGGCGCTCGTCGACCGCGGCGTCGTGCCCGACCACCGGACGCCGGACCGGGTGCGGCTGGGGCCCGCGCCGCTGTACACCCGGTTCGTCGACGTGTGGGACGCGATGGCCCGGTTCCGCGACGTGCTGGCCACCGGCGCGCACGAGAGCTACCCCGCCGAGCTCGCCCGCGTCACCTGACCACCCGGAATGGCCAGCTCGGTGGTCAGGTGACGTCGGGGACGCCGATGGGGTTGCCGGGCTCCCAGGCGCCCGCGGCGAGGACGGTCCGGCGGATCGGCGTCAGCAGCTCGGCCAGCCGCTCGCAGCGGGTGTCGCCGAGCGCCCGCCAGGGACCGAGGGCGAGCCGGTCGGTGTCGGCCTCGACGGCGGCGACCACCGCGGTCCCCTCGGCGGTGAGCTCCCCGCCGGCCAGCCAGCCCCGCTCGATGAGGCGGGCGGCCGCGGCGGACCACGCCTCGTCGTCCCACCCGCGGGCCCGCACCAGCCAGTCGCGGTCGGCCCGCCCCGCCGCGGCGGCGAGCACGTGCGCGCCGGCGCCGTCGACCTCCCGCTCGAGCAGCGCGGCGTTGTGCCCGTCCCCGCGGTGCTCGCGCAGGGTGGTCAGCCCCTGCCACAGCAGCAGGTGCGGCGCGTCGGGCTCGGGCAGCCCGGCGTTGGCGGCGGCCAGCGGCCGGCCGGGCAGGTCGACGGCCTCGGCCGCGATCCGCACCAGCTCCGCCGCCTCGGCGGCCTCGGCGGAGGCGAGCCACTCCGCGCCGAACACCCGCCGCACGGCGGCGTCCACCCCGGCCAGGCGCGCGCCCAGCGCCTCGGCCGGCGACGCGGCGTCCCACACCGCCGGCACGCGGCGCTGCACGAACGCCGGCGCGAAGTTGTAGAACGTCGCCGTCACCACCGGCGCCCCCACCGCGCCCAGCGGCGCGGCCCGGAAGGCGAAGTAGCCGTTCCAGAAGCCGGTGAGCCCGACGTCCCGCGCCGCGGCGCGCGACTCGTCGGTGAAGTACGTCAGGGCGTGGTACGGCTCCCCCAGCGCCCACAGCCGGCGCGCGGTGGCCGAACGGGGGTCCTCCCTCAAGCGCTCACGCTCTCGGGCACGCCCAGCCACTCGCGCCAGCGCGGGTCGACGGTGCGCGCCCCCAGCAGCCGCCAGGCGGCGCCGCTCGGCGTCCGCGGCGGGTGCGGCAGCTTCCAGCCGAGCTCGGCCAGCGACCGGTCGGCCTTCGTGTGGTTGCACCGGCGGCAGGCCGCGACGACGTTGTCCCAGGTGTGGGTGCCCCCGCGGCTGCGCGGGACGACGTGGTCGATGCTGGTGGCGCTGCCGCCGCAGTACACGCAGGTCTGCCCGTCGCGGGTGAAGACGGCGCGGCGCGAGAGCGGCACCTGCGCCGGGTAGGGCACGCGGACGTAGCGGGTCAGGCGCACCACCACGGGCACCGGCAGGCTGATCGACTCGGCGTGCACGACGTCGCCGGCGACGTCGACCGCCTCCGCCTTCTGGGCCAGCACGAGCACGATCGCCCGGCGGCTGGAGACGACGCACAACGGCTCGTAGGTGGCGTTGAGCAGCAGGGTCGCGGCGGTGGTGGACCGCGCGGGCGCAGCCGGGAGTGGTCGGGGGTGGGGGTCACGGCGCGAACCCGGGTGGCTCGCCGTCGACGACCCGGACGCGGTTCTCGGCACGGGGCACCTCCGGTCGCCCCGGACCGCCGGGCACTCCAGGACCCGCGGGCAGCCCCATTCTGACCTGCGACGCGGCTTGCGCGCTCGCGGGTTCGCGCGGCGGGATGTGAAGCCGGTCGCGGTGCGCCGTCGTCGCCGTCGGCTAGCGTGGCCGCCGATGCGCTATCCCGAGGCACCGAGGCTCGACCTCGTCGAGGACCTGCACGGACACCGGATCGCCGATCCCTACCGCTGGCTCGAGGACGCCGCCGACCCGCGCACGCAGGCGTGGACCGCGGCCCAGGACGCGCTCGCCGCCGAGCACCTCGCCGCCCTTCCGCTGCGCGCGGAGTTCGCCGCCCGGCTGGAGCGGCTGGTGCACGCCGGCGCGGTCGGCGTCCCGGTGTGGCGCGGGAAGCGCGCCTTCTCCACCCGGCGCGACCCCGGCCAGGAGCACGCGGTGCTGCGGGTGCGCGAGCCCGACGGCACCGTGCGCGTGCTGGTGGACCCGGTGGCGCTCGACCCGGAGGGCACCACGACGCTCGACGCGTGGTCGCCGTCCTGGGAGGGCGACCGGCTGGCCTACCAGGTCTCGACCGGCGGGGACGAGGAGTCCCGCCTCTACGTGCTCGACGTCGCCACCGGGGAGCTCGTCGAGGGCCCGATCGACCGCTGCCGCTACTCCCCCGTCGCCTGGCTGCCCGGCGGCGAGGAGCTGTTCTACGTCCGCCGGCTGCCGCCGGACCGGGTGCCGGCCGGCGAGGAGCAGTTCCACCGCCGCGTGTGGCGCCACCGGGTGGGCACCGACCCGGACGGCGACGAGCTCGTGCACGGCGAGGGCAGCGACCCGTCCACCTACTTCGGCGTGCGCACCAGCCGTGACGGCCGCTGGCTGGTCGTCTCGGCCTCGATCGGCACCGCGCCGCGCGACGACGTCTGGCTGGCCGACCTGGCGGGGGACGGCGGCCTGCGCGAGCTGCAGGTCGGCGTCGACGCCCAGACGACGGCCTGGGTCGCCCGCGACGGGCGGCTGTGGCTGATGAGCGACCGGGACGCCCCGCGCTGGCGGCTCGCCGTCGCCGACCCGGCGGACCCGGCCACCTGGGCGCCGGAGGCCTGGCGCGAGGTGGTCCCGCAGGCCGAGGACGCCGTCCTCACCGACCTCGCCCTCGTCGACGGCCCCGACGGCGACCTGCGGGTGCTCGCGGTGCACGCCGTGGACGCCACCGACCGGCTCTCCGTCTGGGCCGCGGACGGGTCGGGCCGGCTCCGCGACGTGCCGGCGCCGGGGATCGGCAGCATCGCCGGCGTCTCCGCCCCGCCGGAGGGCGGCACGACCGCCTGGCTGGGCTACACCGACTACGCCACCCCGCCGTCGGTCTACCGCTGGGACAGCGCCGAACCGGCGCCGGCGGAGGACGAGAGGGCGCCCGTCGCCGGCGAGGTCCCGCCGGTCGCCGTGGTGGAGACGCACGCGACGTCGGCGGACGGCACGCCGGTGCACCTGTTCGTGCTCTCGGCGTCCGGCGCGCCGGACACGCCGCGGCCGACCGTCCTCTACGGCTACGGCGGCTTCAACGTCGCCCTCACCCCGGCCTACTCGGCGCAGGCGCTGGCCTGGGTCGCCGCCGGGGGCGTGTGGGCGGTGGCCAACCTGCGCGGGGGCTCCGAGCACGGCGAGGAGTGGCACCGCGCCGGCATGCGCGAGCGCAAGCAGAACGTCTTCGACGACTTCGCCGCCGCGGGCGAGCACCTGGTGGCCCAGGGCTGGACGACGCACGGGCAGCTGGCGGTCATGGGCGGCTCGAACGGCGGCCTGCTCGTCGGGGCCACGCTCACCCAGCGCCCCGACCTCGCCGCCGGCGTGGTCTGCAGCGCGCCGCTGCTGGACATGGTGCGCTACGAGCGCTTCGGCCTCGGCCGCACCTGGAACGACGAGTACGGCACGGCCGAGGACCCGGTCGAGCTGGGCTGGCTGCTCGGCTACTCGCCCTACCACGCCGTGCGGGAGGGGACGGCGTACCCGGCGGTGCTGTTCACGACCTTCGAGTCCGACACCCGGGTCGACCCGCTGCACGCCCGCAAGCTGGCCGCCGCGCTCCAGCACGCCACCCGCGCCGAGGCGCCGATCGTGCTGCGGCGGGAGACCTCGTTGGGGCACGGGGCCCGCGCGGTGAGCCGCACCGTCGGCCTGGCCGCCGACCAGCTGGCGTTCCTCGCCGCCGCGACGGGACTTACGTCCCGGGTGGGGCAACAGGACGCCGCCGGTCGCTGACAGACCGCCACCCGCCTGGGAGTATCGAGGGTGATGAGTGCTTCACCGTCCGTGTTCGCCGCCGCCGACGACCTGTCCGCCGCGGCGGCCGGGCTGTTCACCCAGGAGTGGTGGCAGGAGCACGCCGAGACGCTGGTCACCAAGCCGCTGCGGATCCTGCTGATCGTCGTCCTGGCCGCGCTGGTGCGGCTCATGGTCAACCGCGGCATCCGGCGGCTCACCGAGCGCACGGCCACGGGGGCGGTGCCCAGCGTGCTGCGGCCGTGGCGCCGCCGCGGGCGGCAGGCCGACCCGGTCGGCGTGGAGACGATCGCGGCCCGCCGGACGCAGCGGGCCGAGGCGATCGGCTCGGTGCTGCGCAGCTTCTCCTCGTTCGTCATCCTCGGCATCGCCGTCGTCCTGGTGCTCGGCGAGATCGGGGTCAACCTGGCGCCGATCATCGCCAGCGCCGGCGTCATCGGCGTCGCGCTCGGCTTCGGCGCGCAGAACCTGGTCAAGGACTTCATCGCCGGCATCGGGATCATCCTCGAGGACCAGTACGGCGTCGGCGACGTCGTCGACCTCGGCGAGGCCAGCGGCACCGTGGAGGCCGTCGGCCTGCGGATCACCCGGCTGCGCGACGCGCACGGGGTGGTCTGGTACGCCCGCAACGGCGAGATCCTCCGGGTGGGCAACAAGAGCCAGGGCTTCGCCCAGGTGGTCATCGACATGCCGGTCGCCCACGACACCGACCTCGAGCGCTGCCGCGCGGTGATGCAGGAGGTCGCCGACGAGATGTACGGCGAGCCGGAGTGGGCCGACGTGATGCTCGCCGAGCCCGAGTCGCTCGGCGTCGAGTCCATCACCGCCGCCGGCGTGACCATGCGGGTGCAGGTCCGCACCACCAACGCCGACCAGTGGCGGGTCGCCCGCGAGCTCCGCCAGCGGCTCACCGAGCGGTTCGTCGCCGAGGGCTTCAAGGCGCCCGCGCCGGTCCTGGCGGGCGCGGCCCCGACCGGGCAGGGTGCCCCCTGAGCGCCCCCGCGCCGCGGGGCGCCGCGACGGGGGGTGGCGTGCCGCAGGACGGGACGTCGCGCGACCGGCCGGCCACCTTCCGCGAGGTCTTCGCCGTCCACGAGTTCCGGCCGCTGTTCGGCACGTTCCTGCTGTCGACGGCCGGCGACGAGCTCGCCCGCGTGGCGCTGACCGTCCTGGTCTACCAGCGGACGACGTCGCCGCTGCTGTCGGCGCTGACCTTCGCGATCAGCTACCTGCCGTGGCTGCTCGGCGGGCCGGTGCTCGCCGCGCTGGCCGACCGGCTGCCGCGGCACCGGGTGCTGGTGTCGGCCGACGCGGCGCGGGCGCTGCTGGTGGCGGGCATGGCCGTCCCGGGGACGCCGCTGCCGGTCCTGCTCGCGCTGCTGTTCGTGCTGGCGCTGTGCGCGCCGCCGTTCGAGGCGGCCCGCTCCGCCCTGGTGGCCGACGTGCTCGAGGGCGACCGGTACGCGGTCGCGAACTCGTTGAGCAACGTCGGCCTGCAGCTGGCGCAGGTGGTCGGGTTCGTCGCCGCCGGGACGCTGGTGACGGTGCTCAGCCCGTCCGGCGCGCTGCTGGTCGACGCCGCGGTCTTCGCCGTCTCGGCGCTCTGGCTGTCGGTGGGCCTGCAGCGGCGGCCCGCCGCCACCGCCGACCGGCCGGCGCAGTCGCTGCTGCGCGACGCCGCCGAGGGCCTGGCCTTCGTCCGGCGCTCACCCCGCCTGCTGGCCATCGTCGCCCTGCTGTGGATCGGCACCGCGTTCGTGTACGCGTCCGAGGGGATCGCCGCGCCGCTGGTCGACGAGCTCGGCGGCGGCGCCGCCGGCGTCGGCCTGCTGCTGGCGGCCAACCCGCTCGGTGTGACCCTCGGCGGGCTGCTGCTGGCCCGGCTGGTCGGGCCGAGGCGGCGCGCGCGGCTGGTCCCGGGCCTGGTGGCGCTGTCGCTCGCGCCGATCGCGCTGGCCGGGCTGGTCGGCGTGCTCGCCGGCCCGGGGGTGGTGCCGTTCGGCCTCGTGCTGGTCCTGCTGTTCGTCTCCGGCCTCGGGGCGTCGTGGCTGATCCCGCTCAACGCCCTGTTCGTGCAGTCGGTGCCGGCCTCGCACCGCGGCCGGGCGTTCGGGGTCGCCGTCAGCGGGCTCTACGGGGTGCAGGGGCTCGGCGCGCTCGCCGCCGGTCTGGCCGCGGAGGGCCTGCCCGCCAGCGGCGTCGTCGCCCTCTGCGGGGCGATCGGCCTGGCCGCCGTCGTCCTGCCGCTGGTCGGTTTCGTGCGCACGCAGGGGGACCGCTCCGCAGATCACATGGCAGGCGACCGCCCGGGCGCGGGACCATCGGTGCCATGAGCGAGTCGAGCCGCACGCTGCCCTCGGCCCGGACCTTCTACGAGGAGGTCGGGGGCCACCCCACCTTCGCCCGGCTCGTGGCCCGCTTCTACGAGGGCGTGCGCACCGACCCGGTGATCGCGCCGCTGTACCCGCAGGACGACTGGGAGGGCGCCGAGACCCGGCTGCGCGGGTTCCTCGAGCAGTACTGGGGCGGCCCCACCACCTACTCCGAGGAGCGCGGGCACCCGCGGCTGCGGATGCGGCACGCGCCGTTCGCCATCGGCCCGGCCGAGCGCGACGCGTGGCTGCGGCACATGCGCGACGCCGTCGACTCCCTCGGGCTCACCGCCGAGCAGGACGCGACGTTGTGGGGTTATCTGGAGATGGCCGCCCGCAGCATGCAGAACCGCTGGCCCGACGACGCGCCCGGCGGCCTCTCCATCTCCTGAACGACCCCTGAGGAGCACGGGTGAACCCGTCGTCCCCTGATCCTGCCCTGCCCGCGGACCCCGACTGGTGGCGGTCCGCCGTCTTCTACCAGGTCTACATCCGCAGCTTCGCCGACGGGAACGGCGACGGGGTGGGCGACCTGCCGGGCATCCGCTCGCGGCTGCCGTACCTGCGGGAGCTCGGCGTCGACGCGCTGTGGATCACGCCGTTCTACCCCTCCCCCATGGCCGACCACGGCTACGACGTCGCCGACCCCCGCGACGTCGAGCCGGTGTTCGGCGACCTGGCCGAGTTCGACGCGCTGCTGGCCGAGGCCCACCGGCTGGGCCTGCGGGTCACCGTCGACCTCGTGCCCAACCACAGCTCCCACCAGCGGGAGTGGTTCCGGGAGGCGCTGGCCTCCCCGCCGGGCTCGCCGGCGCGGGCGCGCTACGTCTTCCGCGACGGGCGCGGCCCCGACGGCGCCGAGCCGCCGAACAACTGGCCGTCGGTCTTCGGCGGCCCGGCCTGGACGCGGGTGCCCGACGGGCAGTGGTACCTGCACCTATTCGCCCCCGAGCAGCCCGACCTGGACTTCACCAACCCCGAGGTGCTCGCCGACCTCGAGGAGACGATGCGGTTCTGGCTGGACCGCGGCGTCGACGGCTTCCGGATCGACGTCGCCCACGGCATGGCCAAGCCCGCGGACCTGCCCGACATGGTGCCCGCGGAGGACACCGGGCTGCTCGACGACCACGGCCCCGGCGACCTGCGGTTCGACCAGGACGGCGTGCACGAGGTGCACCGGCACATCCGGCGGGTGCTCGACGAGCACCCCGGCGCGATGGCCGTCGGCGAGGTGTGGGTGCACGACGACGACCGGCTGGCCCGGTACCTGCGCGCCGACGAGCTGCAGCTGGCGTTCAACTTCCGGCTGCTCATGGCCGACTGGGGCGCCGACGAGCTGCGCACCGCGGTCGAGCACTCGCTGGCCACGGTGGCCGGCACGCCGGCCCCGGCGTGCTGGGTGCTGTCCAACCACGACCGCCCGCGGCACGTCACCCGCTACGGCGGCGGGGCGGTCGGGACGGCGCGGGCACGGGCCGCCGCGCTGCTGCAGCTGGCGCTGCCCGGCGCGGCGTACGTCTACAACGGCGACGAGCTCGGCATGCCCGACGTCGACCTGCCCGACGAGGTGCTGCAGGACCCGGTGTGGGAGCGGTCCGGCCGCACCGAGCGGGGACGCGACGCGTGCCGGGTCCCCGTGCCGTGGTCGGGCGAGGAGCCGCCGTACGGCTTCACGACGGCGGCCACCACCTGGCTGCCCATGCCGCCGGGGTGGGCCGGGCTCACGGTGGCCGCGCAGGAGGCCGATCCCGCGTCGATGCTGTCGCTGTACCGAACGGCGCTGGCGCTGCGCGCGTCGTCCCCCGCGTTCGGCGGCGAGGGGCTGCAGTGGGTACCGGCACCCGACGGTTGCCTCGCGTTCCGCCGTCCGGGCGGGCTGGTGTGCCTGCTCAACGCCTCGGGCGGGCCGGTGCCGCTGCCCGAGGGGCGGGTGCTGCTCGCCAGCGCCGACGTGGGCGACGGCAGCCTCCCGCCCGACTCGGCGGTGTGGCTGCAGGCCTGAGCGGGCACTGCTCGCCACGACCGCGGTTCGGGAGGCGCCACCTCCGGACGCGGGTAGCATCAGTTCCGTAACACAGCGCCACGGGGGGCACGTGCACGACCGGTCATCCGACCCTGCGGTCGGCGACCCCACCCCTCCGGAGGCGCGCCCGCCCATGACGTTGCTGCAGGTCGACGGACTGACGAAGTCGTTCGGAGCCCGGCGCGTCCTGCGGGACGTCTCCTTCACGATCGCCGAGGGCGAGATCGTCGGGCTGGTGGGCACCAACGGGGCCGGCAAGTCCACCCTCGGCGACATCGTCGCCGGGATCACGGTGGCCGACTCCGGCCGGATGAGCCTGTGCGGCCGCCCGTTCGCGCCGCTGTCGGGCGAGGACGCGCGGCACCTGGGTGTCGGGGTCGTCGAGCAGCTGGTCCGCATCGATCCCGGGCTCACCGTCGCCCAGGCCGTCTTCCGGGGCACCGCGCAGGCGGGGCGCCCGCAGGAGGCGCTGCGCCGGCAGGCGCAGGTCCTGCTCGCCGAGGTCGCCCTCGACGTCGACGCCGACACCCTCGTCGGGGAGCTGCCGCAGTACCAGCACGGCCTGGTGGAGATCGCCCGCGTGCTGGCCGAGGACACCCGGCTGGTGGTGCTCGACGAGGTGTCGGCGTCCCTCCTGCCCTCCGAGGTGAGCGGGGTCCACGCCGTCGCCGACCGGCTGCGGCGGCAGGGGCGTGGCGTGCTGTACATCAGCCACCGGCTGCCGGAGATGCTCGAGGTGGTCGACCGGGTGCTGGTGCTGCGCGACGGCCGGATCGCCCTGGACAGCCCCAGCGCGGCGCTGGACCCGGTCCGGCTGATCGCGGCCACGGTCGGGGAGCCGGTGTCGGTGACACCCCGCCCGCAGCGGCCCGCGGCCGACGCCGCCCCCGTGCCGGCGCCGGCCCGCCCCGCCCCCGCCGGGAGCGAGGTCGCGCTGCAGGTGCGCAACCTGCGCGTGCCCGGCCGGGTCGAGGGCGTCGACCTGATGGTCCGCCGCGGCGAGGTGATCGGCCTGACGGGCCACCGGGCGTCCGGCGTCCGCGAGATCGCCGGGGCCCTGACCGGTGAGCTGCCCGCGATCACCGACGAGCTGCTGCTCCACGGCGAGCCCGCCGCGGCCGACGACGGGGCGCTGCGGCTGCCCGCCTACCGGCCGGACGAGGACGCCTACGGGGTCGACCCGCGGGAGACGATCGCCCGCACGATGATCCAGGAGCCGTGGGGCGCGTTCACCACGCTGCGCGCCGAGATCGCCTCGCTGCGCGGTGTCATCCACACCGTCCACCAGCTCGACGTCCAGACGCTGAGCATCCGCACGTCGGTCGGGGCGCTGTCCGGCGGCGACCAGCACAAGCTCGCGCTGGCCCGGTGGATGGCCGCGACCGACCGGGACGTGCTCGTCGTCCACGAGCCGACGCGCGGCCTGGACGTCCGGGCCCGCCGGCAGGTGCGCCAGCTGCTCGACGAGGCGACCGCCGCCGGGACCTCGGTGGTCGTGGTGTCGGTGGACCCCGACGAGCTGGCCGAGTGCTGCGACCGGGTCGGCGTGGTGGCTGACGGCCGCGTCACCCGGTGGATCGACACCGGCGAGCTCGCCCTGGACGCGGTGCGGGCACGGATCCTCGAGGCGGCCGGCGCCTGAGGCCTCGACCGGGTCACCCCGCCCCGGCCGGCCGCGTGCCGTCCCCGACGCCCGCTCCGGCCCCCGTCCGGGGCGGGCGTCGGCGCGGCCTGCTCAGACGCTGACCTTCTGCGCGACGGCCCGCAGCTTGTGCCGGGCCAGCGCCAGGTTGCCGGTGACCCGGTCGAGGACGAGGTAGATGAACAGGCCGGCGTTGCCCTGCCCCCTGAGCACGTTGATCAGGTGGTACTGGCTCTCGAGGGTGATGAGGATGTCCTCGATCTCGTCCTTGAGCTCGAGGTCGCTGATGGTGCGCAGCTTGGCGCGCACCACGTTCGAGTTGCCGGCGGCCGCGACGTTGAGGTCGAACCCGGGGGTCCCGCCGGCCGCGAGGGCCATGCCGCTGTCGACGTCGACGATGGCGGCGCCGTTGGCGCCCTCGATCGAGAGCAGGTCGGCGATGACGTTGTCGAGCTGTGCCACGGGTGGAACTCCTGTCGTTTCTCGGTGGGGGCGCAGCGGGGTGCTGCGGACCGGGTCGACGGGCGACCCGGGTCGACCGGTCGGGCCGGGCGGCGGGGGGTGCACGGTCCGGGCGAGCGGCTCCGGTGCCGCGTCGTCGTGCTCCGCACCGGGCTGGTGCGGTGCCTCCTCGGTGGCCGGCGGGGGCGGCGGCGTCCGCGGTGGGAGTCCCCACGACAAGAGGGACGCCCACCACCCGGTTGCCATGCCGTGCCTGCCTTCGCCGAAGGGCTCCGGACAACCCGAGCCAACACGTCCCCTCCGGGGGTGGCAAACCGGCGGACGTATCTGCTGGTGAGCGAACGGGCACCGACAGCGACACGCCCGGGAGACCGCCGCGGCGCGGGCGGCCCCTGCCCGCCGGCTCCCCTCGATGCGGCAGACTGCCCGTGATCAGCCGCCGACCACTGTTGGAGGATTCGTGGCCACCGCTTCTTCGCCGGCGCTGCCGTCGCGCCCGCTCGTGCTCGCCGACCTGGTGCCCGCCGTCAAGGCGCGGGACGCCGGCCTGGTCGCGCTGGGGGTCCTCTTCACCGCGCTGCTGGCCCAGGTGGCCGTGCCCGTGCCGGGCTCGCCGGTGCCGATCACCGGGCAGACGCTGGCCGTGGTGCTGCTCGCGGCCTCCCTCGGCCCGGTGCGCGGGGTCGCGGTGCAGGTGGCCTACATCCTCGCCGCCGCGGTGGGGCTGCCGTTCTACTCCGAGGCCAGCGGCGGCGTCGACGTCGTCCTGGGCGCCACCGGCGGCTACGTGCTCGGGTTCATCCCCGCGGCGTACCTGATCGGCCTGGCGGCCCGGCGCGGCGCGGACCGGACGCCGTGGAAGGCGCTCCCGCTGTTCGTGGCCGGCCAGGCGGTGATCTTCGCCGTCGGCCTGCCGTGGCTGGCCGTCAGCGCCGGCATGACCGCCGCGCAGGCCCTCGACGCGGGCTTCTACCCGTTCATCCTCGGCGGGCTGGTGAAGGCGGCCGTGGCCGCCGCCGTCCTCGGCACCGCCTGGGCGGTCGTGTCCCGCCGCCGCTGACGACGCTCAGCTCTCCCGTTCCTCGCCCGCCGGCTCGTCGCGCCAGCGGGCGAGGAACTCCTTCTCGTCGGGGGTCAGCCGCCGCGGCCGGTTGATCGAGAAGTCGAACGGCACCAGCAGGGTGCTGCCGGTGACGGCGAGCGTGCCGTGGTCGACGACCTCGTAGTGGCAGGTGAACGCCGCGGCGCGGATGCCGGAGACCCAGATCTGCACGTCCAGCGGGCGCGGTGAGTAGACGACCGGCCGCTTGTACTGGATGTCGTGCGCGGCGACCACGGTCCCCCGGCGCAGGCCGGTCCGCTCCTCCAGGGAGGCGCGCTCGAAGAACAGGTCGACGCGGGCCATCTCGAAGTACTGCAGGAACACGACGTTGTTGACGTGGCCGTAGGCGTCCATGTCCGACCAGCGCATCGGGACCTGCACCGTGTACCGCACGCAGGACACCTTGCCCTACCCGGGGCCCCGCCCTCCTGGAGGCCTCGCCCTGCCGGGGCCTTGACCTCGAGCGGGCTCGATGAAGTCCACTGCCCGACGTGGACACGACAACCGCACCCGACCGCCCGCCCGCCGACGTCGACCGCCTCGTCGACCTGGTCGGCGTCGTCGAGCAGACGCAGCGCGCCGAGGACGTCGACGGCTTCCTGGCCCTGTTCTCCCCCGACGCGGCGCGGGTGACCGGCGGCTCGTCGGCCTCGACGAGATCGCGCGGTTCACCCACCGCGTGCTGCCGGGCGCCATGAGCGGGCGTCGGTGAGCTACGCCGTCGCGCACACGTCCGGTTCCCGACCACCGACGTCGCGATCACCTGGGTGGACCAGGAGCACCTCGACGCCGACGGGCGACCGCTGACGCCGCCCTCCCTGGCGCGGCCGACCTACACGTGGCGGCGGGACGACGCCGGCTGGCGGATCGTGGCCGGCCAGAACACCGCGGTGGCCCCGGACCCGCCCGACGCGGAGGCCGACCTGGCGGCGCTGCGCGAGGTGGTGCAGCACGTCGAGGACGGCTTCAACGGCAATGACTTCAACGGCGATGACGTGGAGCTGCTCACCGCCGACGTGGCCGACGACGCCGTCCTCGTGGACGCGGCGGGCAGGGTGCTGCGCGGACGGGAGGAGGCCGTCGCCGCCGCACTACCGGCTCACCGATCCGGTCCTGACCCCCGGAACGCCGAGGGCCGGCCGGAGCACTCTGCTCCGGCCGGCCCCGGGACGTGCTGGCACGGCCCCCGCCGCGGGTGGCATGACCCCCTCCTCCTCAGCCCTCGCGAGCTCGGGCGGAGCCTGGCGGGGGGAGCCTCTGTCAGTCGCGGGTGAGCTTGCGGTAGGTGGCGCGGTGCGGGCGGGCCGCCTCGGCGCCGAGCCGCTCCACCTTGTTCTTCTCGTAGTCGGCGAAGTTGCCCTCGTACCAGAACCACCTGGACTCGCCCTCGTAGGCGAGGATGTGCGTGGCCACCCGGTCGAGGAACCACCGGTCGTGGCTGACCACCACGGCGCAGCCCGGGAACTCCTCGAGCGCGGCCTCCAGGCTGGAGAGCGTCTCGACGTCGAGGTCGTTGGTGGGCTCGTCGAGCAGCAGGAGGTTGCCGCCCTGCTTGAGGGTCAGGGCGAGGTTGAGCCGGTTGCGCTCACCACCGGACAGCACGCCGGCCGGCTTCTGCTGGTCCGGGCCCTTGAACCCGAAGGCCGCGACGTAGGCCCGCGAGGGCATCTCCACGTTGCCCACCTTGATGTGGTCCAGGCCGTCGGAGACGACCTCCCACAACGTCTTCTTGGGGTCGATGCCGCTGCGGGACTGCTCGACGTAGGAGATCTTGACCGTCTCGCCGACCTTGATGTCGCCGTCGTCGGGCTTCTCCTCGCCGACGAGCATCTTGAACAGGGTGGTCTTGCCGGCGCCGTTGGGGCCGACGACGCCGACGATGCCGTTGCGCGGCAGCGTGAAGGACAGGTCGTCGATCAGCAGCCGGTCGCCGAAGCCCTTGGTCAGCTCCTTGGTCTCGACCACGACGTTGCCGAGCCGGGGACCCGGCGGGATCTGGATCTCCTCGAAGTCGAGCTTGCGGTACTTCTCCGCCTCGGCGGCCATCTCCTCGTAGCGGGCGAGCCGCGCCTTGCTCTTGGCCTGGCGGGCCTTGGCGCCGGAGCGCACCCACTCGAGCTCTTCCTTCAGGCGCTTCTGCCGCTTGGCGTCCTTGGCGCCCTCGACCTTCAGGCGGGCGGCCTTGGTCTCGAGGTAGGTGGAGTAGTTGCCCTCGTACGGGTAGGCGCGACCGCGGTCGAGCTCGAGGATCCACTGGGCGACGTTGTCGAGGAAGTACCGGTCGTGGGTGACGGCGACGACCGTGCCGGCGTACTTCTCCAGGTGCTGCTCCAGCCACGCGACGCTCTCGGCGTCGAGGTGGTTGGTGGGCTCGTCGAGCAGCAGCAGGTCGGGCGCCTCGAGCAGCAGCTTGCACAGCGCGACCCGGCGGCGCTCACCGCCGGAGAGCACCGTGACGTCGGCGTCGCCGGGCGGGCAGCGCAGCGCGTCCATGGCCTGCTCGATGCGGGCGTCGAGCTCCCAGCCGTCGGCGTTCTCGATGACCTCCATGAGCTCGCCCTGCTCGGCCAGCAGCGCGTCGAAGTCGGCGTCGGGCTCCCCCATCGCCGCGCTGACCTCCTCGAACCGGGTCAGCGCGTCGCGGATCGGCTTGACCGCCTCCTCGACGTTGCCGCGCACGTCGAGCTCCTCGTTGAGCGGGGGCTCCTGCAGCAGGATGCCCACCGTCGCCTCGGGGGCGAGGGTCGCGTCACCGTTGGACGGCTGGTCGAGCCCCGCCATGATCCTGAGGACCGTGGACTTGCCGGCCCCGTTGGGGCCGACCACGCCGATCTTGGCGCCGGGCAGGAACGCCAGGGTGACGTCGTCGAGGATCACCTTGTCGCCGTGCGCCTTGCGCGCACGGACCATCGAGTAGATGTACTGAGCCACTGGGCTTCTCGGGCCTTCCGTTGTGTCGCGAACGGGGGCGGGGCCGGCCGGCCCCCTGCGTCCTCGCTCCGATCCTCCCAGTTCCCGGCGGCGTGGTGGAGTGCCGGTCCCGGGACGGTCCCTCGGAGTCCGCCAGGTGCAACACCGGTGACCCCGCGTGTAGTCCGCGGCGGTGCGTGCCGGCCGAGGGGTCCCGTGCGCGGGCGGGACCCCTCGGCCGCCCCGTCAGCCGATCGCCACGGGGGTGCGGGCCTCCTCCCCCGTGTCGACCTCGTAGCCGACGTCGCCGAAGCCGCCGAAGGGCGCACCCGGCTCGTCTCCCGGCGGCTCCTCCCCCGGCGGCTCCTCCCCCGGCGGCTCCTCCCCCGGCGGGGCGTCCGCCGCCGGGGCGGCCCGCAGGGTCCGGCGGAAGTCGGCGGTCCCCTTGTTCAGGTCCGGCCCCACGGCCGCGGCGCGCAGCTTCACCTTGCTGCGCCGGCCCTGGTCGGACTCCCACTCGTCGGTGAACAGCCAGCCGAAGACGATCACCGGGTCGCCCTTGCTGATCGTGTGCGAGACGTTGCCGCCCAGCTCGCCCCAGCACTCGACGTCGAGGAACAGGGTCTTGCTGTCGACCCAGCCCTGCACCCCCTTGTCGAACCGGCGCGAGGTCGAGGCGAGGCGGAAGTTGGTGACGCTGCCGTTGGCGGTCCGGTTCTTCTGCGGCGGGCCCACCACGTTGCCGACGACGGTGACCTCGGTTTCCTTCACGGTGCTCCTCGCAGTCTGCGAACGCCCTGCCGGGCGGGGCCGGCGCGGTGCCGGCGCGGGACCACCGTGCTGTCGGCCGGCCGCGCGTGGCGGGCGTCGGCTGCATCTGTGGAGGACGGCCGCCCCTGTGGACGACGGCCGGCCGCCCGTCGGCCCGCCGTGCTCAGCTCGCGCCGTGCTCCGACCCCGACCGGCCGCGCACCGCCCACGCCCGCGCGGTGAGGTGGACGCCCCCGTCCGCCGCCACCGGCAGCCGCCGCCGCAGCAGTTCCCGGAGCGCGGCGCGGTCGGCCTCGCCCAGCGACACCGCGTAGGCCGGCGCCGGCCCGGTGCCGCCCAGGAACGGCGTCCAGTAGTCGTCGAAGTCGCGGAACGTGGTCGGGACGACGATCCCCTCGACCTCGACGCCGCTGAGGCCGGCGCCCTCGAACAACCCGCGCAGCGGCCCGGGACGGCACAGGGCGAAGCGCAGACCCTCGTCGAGGTCGCGGACCGCCGGGTCCAGCGCCGCGGCGGCGTCCCAGAAGTGCCGCATGAGCTGCATGCCGCCGGCGTAGTCCCAGACGTAGGCCGCCACGAGCCCGCCGGGACGCGTGACGCGGCGCATCTCGGTCAGCGCCGCGGCCGGGTCGGGCACGAAGTTGAGCACGAGCCCCGAGACCACGACGTCGGCGGCGCCGTCGGGGAGCGGGAGCTCCTGCGCGACCCCGACGCGGAAGGTCGCGCGCGGGTCGGTCAACTGCGCGGCGGCGTGCGCCACGAAGTCGGCGGAAGGGTCCACCCCGACGACCGAGGCGGGCGCGGCCGCCGCGAGGACCTCCCCGGTCAGGGCGCCCGTGCCGCACCCGACGTCGAGCCAGCGCCGGCCGGGCGGCGCGGACAGCTGCTCCAGGAACCGCCGGGCGACCGGCCGGCTCCACCGGCCCACGTAGGCCTCGTAGCGCTGCGCGCCGGCCCAGGAGCCGGGCACCGTCGGTGTCCCCACGGCCCACCTCCGTCGTCGGGCGCAGCGTGCCCGCAGCGGAGGCGACGGGTCAACCAGCCGCGGCGACGGGTCGACCAGCGGCCGCGAGGGGTCGACGCCTCGGCCCGGCGCACCGCGGAGCCCGCCGGCAGAAGTGCGATGATCGATCGTCGAGCGCCCGTAGCTCAGCGGATAGAGCAGGTGCCTTCTAAGCACTTGGTCGCAGGTTCGAGTCCTGCCGGGCGCGCTCGCGCGGTTCCCGCCGGCCCCCGCTTGGAGAACCCGGGTTCCGGCGTCCAAGTGGAGCACCAGCGCGCGTCAAGTCCGCCGAAAGGCCCCTCCTCCACCGTGGGTGGCACAGATCCGGAGGAGGACACCATGACCCAGTCGACCTTTCCCCCCGTCGGCGCCCAGCAGCCCTACGGCCAGCCGCACCCCCAGCCCGGCTTCGGCGCGCCCGGCCCGCAGGGCGCCCCGTTCGGCCCGCCGCAGCCGCCCTACGGCTACCAGCAGCCGCCGAAGAAGAAGACCGGCCTGATCGTGAGCTCGGTGATCGGGGCGCTGGTCCTGATCGGCGGCCTCGTGGTCGGGGCGCTCTTCCTGTTCGGCCCGAAGACGCTGGACACCGCCGAGGCCGAGTCCCGGATCAGCGCGCTGGTCGAGGAGCAGGCCGGCGTGGCCCCGGCCGACGTCACCTGCCCGGCCGACGTCGAGGCCGAGGCGGGCGCCACCTTCAGCTGCACCGCCACCCTCGACGGTCAGCCGATCTCGGTCTCGGTGACGCAGACCGACGACGAGGGCAACGTCGAGTTCACGGTGGACAACACCGTCGTGCCGGTCGCCGCCGTCGAGGAGGACATCAGCGCCCAGATCGAGGCGGAGGCCGAGGGCTCGGGCGTGCAGCTGCTCACCGAGTGCCCGGCCGACGGCCGCACGCTGCTGGTCGACCCGGCCGACACCGAGCTGACCTGCACCGTCACCAACGCCGACGACACCTCTCTCACCGCCGACGTCGTCGTGACCGTCGGCGCGGACGGCACCGTGACTCTGGTGGAGTTCCTGGAGAACTGAGCCGCACGCGCAGCAGTCCGCCTCCGAGGGCGGTGGCACCCCTGACCCGGTGCCACCGCTCTCGGCGTGTCCGGGGTCAGGCGCCGCGCCGGTCCGGGTGCACCCAGCCGATCGCCGGCGCGACGTGCTCGGTGATCGTCCGCAGCAGGTGCACGTTGTAGTCGACGCCCAGCATGTTGGGCACCGTGAGCAGCAGGGTGTCCGCCTCGCGGACGGCCGCGTCCTTCGCCAGGTCCTCGGCCAGCTCGTCGGGCTCGCCGACGTAGCTCTTGCCGAACCGGGCGCGCACGCCCTCGAGCAGCCCGACCTGGTCGCTGCTCTCCGAGCGGTCGCCGAAGTAGAGCCGGTCGGTGTCGGTGACCAGCGGCATCACGCTGCGGCTCACCGAGACGCGGGGCTCGCGCTCCCAGCCGGCGTCGGCCCAGGCCTTCCGGTAGAGCGCGATCTGCTCGGCCTGCAGCTCGTCGAAGGGCACGCCGGTGTCCTCGCTGAGCAGCGTGGAGCTCATCAGGTTCATGCCCTGCTCGGCGGTCCACACGGCGGTCGAGCGGGTGCCCGACCCCCACCAGATGCGGTCGGCCAGGCCCGGCGACTGCGGCTGGACGGCGAGCCGCCCGGCGACGCCGCCGGTCATCCGCGGATCGGCGTCCGCGACCGCGGCCCCGGAGATCGCGGCGCGGAACAGCGCGGTCTTCTCGCGGGCCTGGTCGGCGTCGCTGCTGCCCTCCGGCGGCACGTAGCCGAACGCCTCCGAGCCCCGCAGCGCCGTCTCCGGCGACCCCCGGCTGACGCCGAGCTGCAGCCGCCCCTCGCTGAGCAGGTCGGCCGCGGCCGCCTCCTCCGCCATGTACAGCGGGTTCTCGTAGCGCATGTCGATGACGCCGGTGCCGACCTCGATCCGCCGGGTGCGCACGGCCATCGCGGTGAGCAGCGGGAACGGCGAGGCGAGCTGGCGGGCGAAGTGGTGCACCCGCACGAAGGCCCCGTCCACCCCGAGCTCCTCGGCGGCCACGGCGAGCTCGACGCTCTGCACCAGCGCGTCACGCGCGGTGCGCACCTGGGAACCGGGGACGGGCTGCCAGTGCCCGAAGGACAGGAAGCCGATCTTCTTCGTCACACCGGGCGCAGCGTGCGCGGCGGCGTCGGGATTCCCGACTGGGCAGGATTGCCCGGCGCCGCGGCCGGCCTTGGCGGACGTTGCCGAGACCGGTGCAGCGGCTCGCTGTCTGATCACGATGTGTAACGACGCGAACACGACTCTCCGTCGGCAGGTTCCGCCACTTCGCCCGGCCCATGCAGGACTCTGTCCGGGTGAACCTCCCCGCACACGGCATGCCACGGAACCCGTCCGGGTCCCCGCACCGGATGCGGGCCATCGACACGCTGCTCGCCGATCGCGGCCAGATGTTCCAGGCGCTCTTCCTCGGCGCGCCCATCGCCAAGGCGCTCGTCGCCCTCGACGGGCACATCCTCGTCGCGAACCCGGTGATGTGCGGCCTGACCGGCCGCACCGCCGAGGAGCTCTCCGGCCGGCACGTCGACCTGCTGGCCCACCCGGACGACCCGCCGGTGACGGAGCTGGCCATCCACCCGGCCCCCGGCGAGGAGGGCCTCGACCCCAACCTGCTCCTCGACGGCGAGCGCCGGCTGCGCCGTGCCGACGGCACGGAGCTGTGGGTGGTCCAGGCGCACGACGTCGTCCGGCACACCACGGGCGCCGCGCAGTTCGTCGTCCTGTCGCTGGTCGACGTCACCGACCGCCGGCGGGCGGAGGAGGACCTCGTCCGGCGGGCCTTCACCGACCCGCTGACCGGGCTGCCCAACCGGCGCGCGCTCACCGACCGGCTGCGCCACGCGGTGGCGCTGTCCCGCCGCCGGGGGCTGCAGGTGGGCCTGGTGCACCTCAACATCGACCGGTTCAAGGCGGTCAACGAGGCGCTCGGCCACGAGGCCGGCGACCTGCTGCTCTCCCAGGTGGCCGACCGCCTGCGCTGGAGCACCCGGGTGGAGGACACCGCCGTCCGGCTCGGCGCCGACGAGTTCCTCGTCGTGGCCGAGGACGTCGAGGACCTCGACGGCCTGCGCGCGCTGGCCGACCGGCTGCTCTCGGTCCTCGACGAGCCGTTCGTCGTCAACGACCGCGAGATCACCCTCTCCGCCAGCGTCGGGCTGACCCTGGGCAACGAGCTCACGCCCGACGACCTGCTGCGCCAGGCGCAGAGCGCGCTCACCCGGGCCAAGGCCGACGGCAGCCGGGCGCGGATCGAGGTGCACGAGGGCGCGCTGTCGCGCAGCGAGGTCGACCAGCTGCAGCTCGAGACCGACCTGCGGCACGCGATCGAGAACGACGAGCTGCGGCTGTTCTACCAGCCGATCGTGCACCTGGCCGACGAGACGCTGCTCGGCTACGAGGCGCTCATCCGCTGGCAGCACCCCACCCGCGGGCTGCTGCCGCCCGGCGTCTTCCTGCCGGCCGCCGAGAACAACCGGCTCACCTCCAAGCTCGGCGCCTGGGTGCTCAAGCAGGCCTGCCGCGACGCCGCCACGTGGCCCTCCGACCTGCGCGTGCACGTCAACATCTCCGCCCGCCACCTGGCCGAGGACGGCTTCAGCGAGCTGGTGTCGGAGGCCCTCGCCGAGTCGGGGCTCGCGCCCGAGCGGCTGGAGCTGGAGATCACCGAGTCGACCGCGCTGTTCGCCGCCGAGGCGACGCTGCACTCGGTCGCCGTCGTGACCGAGCAGGGCGTCACCCTGGCCCTCGACGACTTCGGCACCGGCTACTCCGCCATCACCGCGCTGCACCGGCTGCCGATCCACACCGTGAAGATCGACCGCTCCTTCGTCGCCGACGTGGTGACCGAGCCGTCGACCGCGGCGCTGGTGCACGGCCTGCTCCAGCTCGGCCGCGGCATGGGGCTGCAGGTGATCGCCGAGGGGATCGAGGACCTCGAGCAGGCCGACTGGCTGCTGCGGCACGGCTGCGCGATGGCCCAGGGCTTCGCCTTCGGCCGGCCGGCTCCCCTGCCCACGCCGGCCGAGGTGCTCATCGCCGAGGTCACCGACGCGCCGCCGGCGACGCCCGTCGCCGACACGCCCGCGCCGCTGGCCGGCGAGCGCCCGGTGCCGCCGCCCCCGCCGCCGGTGCGCCACGAGACCGACGACCTCAGCGGGTTGCGCGCGGCCGCGCCGGTCACGGACGACGGCGCGGACGACGGCGCCGTGCCCTGGACGGGGCACCCGAGCGCCGCCGTCCTGCCGTTCCCGCCGCCCCGCCGGCCGCGGCCGGACGAGCCGACCGAGGACTGACCCTCCTACTCGGCCCGGGGCAGCGCGAGGGGCACCGGGCGCTTCGCCGTCCGGCCGTCACCGGACGACGTCCCGCGCAGCCGCCGGCCCACCCAGGGCGCCACGAAGCCGCGCACCCAGGCGGCCTCCTCGCTGACCGCGGCGCGCAGCGGGCGCGGCGGCAGCGGGGGCAGCGGAGCGGCCCAGTCCCCGGCGCCCGGCACCGGCACGCCGAGCGCCGCCGCGGCGGCCAGCGCCATCCGCCGGTGGCCCTCGTCGGTCAGGTGGATGCGGTCGGTGTCCCACATCCGCCAGTCCTGCAGCCAGGCCGCGCCCCACTGGTCGAGCACGGCGGCACCGTGCCGCGCGGCGATCGACCACAGGTGGGCGTTGAGGACGGCGACGCGGCCGCGGATCCGCCGGATGATCGGCGTCTGCCGGGGGTCCACGCCCGTGGCGAGCAGCACGTCGGCGCCGGCGGCGCGCAGCTGCCCGACCGCCTCCTCGATCCGAGCCGCGAGCGCGTCCGGGTCGCCGCCGGGCCGCAGCAGGTCGTTGCCGCCCGCGACGAGGCTCACGAGGTCCGGCCGCGCGGCCAGCGCCACGGGCAGCTGCTCGCCGAGGACCTGCCCGACCAGCCGGCCGCGGACGGCCAGGTTGGCGTACTCGACCTCGTGCTCGGCAGCCGCCGCCAGGTGCTCGGCCAGCCGGTCGGCCCAGCCGCGGTACTCGCCGGGCCGGGTGGGGTCGGGGTCGTTGAGCCCCTCGGTGAAGGAGTCCCCCAGGGCGATGTAGCGCCGCCACGAACCGTTTCGCACGGCAACCACTCCACCACGGTGACCGAGCACACAGCGCGCACGGCCGCCGCGCGGGGCAACCATGCCCGCATGCGCATCGACGTCGCCGCCTCGCTCACCGTCGAGTCGCCGGCCCCGGCGACGGCGTTGCTGCAGGTGGCGGTGGCGGCGCCGGAGGAGGAGACGCTGACCGTGCTCTCCGGCGGCTCCCCGGTGGCGCCGGAGGAGTTCGAGGTCGACGGCGCCCGCGTGCACCGGCTCGCGCTGGCCGCCGGCACGACGACGATCACCTACACCGCCGCGGCCGCCTCCGGTGGCCCGGGCCGCGCGGTCACCCCCGCGGCGTGGGCCGAGGCGCTGCGACCCAGCCGGTACTGCCCGTCCGACCAGCTCCAGGGGTTCGCGGCCGGCGAGTTCGACCAGGGCCTGCCGCGGGCGGAGCTGGTGCGCGCCGTCGCGGACTGGGTGCACGGCCGGCTGACCTACACCTCGGGGGCCTCCCGGCCGGTGGACACCGCCGTCGACACCCTCCTGGCCGCCCGGGGGGTCTGCCGCGACTACGCGCACCTCACCACCACCCTGCTGCGGGCGCTGGAGGTGCCGGCCCGCCTAGTGGCCGTCTACGCGCCGGGCCTCGACCCCATGGACTTCCACGCCGTCGTCGAGGCCGACGTCGACGGCACGTGGTGCGTGGTCGACCCCACCCGGCTCGCCCCCACGTCGTCCCTGGTGCGGATCTGCTCCGGCCGCGACGCGGCCGACACCGCGTTCCTCACCCTGTTCGGCGGCGTGGCCCGCCTCGGGGAGATGACCGTGACGGCGACGGCCGACGACGACCTGCCCGCGCCGGCCGACCAGCCCTTCCCGCTGCCCTGACCCGCCGACCTCGGTCTCGCCGCCCCGTTGCCCGGGTCTGAGAGGGTGGGCGGCGTGCGGACGACGAGCAGCCGGGAGGTCTACGCCAACCCGTGGTTCCGGGTGCGCGAGGACGCCGTGGAGTACGCCGACGGCACACCCGGCATCTACGGCGTGGTGGAGAAGCCGCACTTCGCGCTGGTGCTGCCGTTCGAGCACGGCGGCTTCTGGGTGGTCGAGGAGTTCCGCCACCCGGTGGGCCGCCGGGTGCCCGCCTTCCCGCAGGGCACCTGGCCGGCCGGCACCAGCGGCAGCCCCGAGGAGCTGGCCCGCGCCGAGCTCGCCGAGGAGACCGGGTTCCGCGCGGGCCGGATGCGCCACCTCGGGCACCTCGACCTCGCACCGGGCCTCTCCACCCAGGAGTTCGACGTCTGGCTGGCCACGGACCTCACGGCCGGCCCGACGGCCCGGGAGGTGACCGAGGCCGACATGACCTGCGCCTTCGTCCCCGAGGACGAGCTGCGCGCCCGCATCCGCGACGGCCGCTTCCCCGACGGCCCCTCGCTCGCCGCCTTCGCCCTCCACCTGCTCCGGCGCTAGGTCGCCGCCGAGGCCGTGTCGTCGGCGTCGGTCAGCCGGTCGCGCGCGTGCTGCGGCAGCAGCTCCACCAGCTCCTGCGGCAGCAGCGGCAGGTCCAGCAGCGACAGCTTCACCCGGCTGCGGGCGGCCGCCCGCGACCCCGGGATCCGCACCAGCTGCCCGGCGTCCGGCCGCAGCGACACCTCGACCACCGCCCCCGGCTCCAGCCGTCCGGCGAGCACCCCGTCCAGCTCGACCGCCGGCGACCCGGCGGTCAGCTCCAGCGCGAGGTCCTCCCCCGGCCCCAGCAGCAGGCTGCGGGAGATCCCGTTGAGCGGCGCCGACGGCGTCACCAGCACCCCCGCCGCCCCCGGGCTGACCACGGGCCCGCCGGCGGCGTAGTTGTACGCGGTCGACCCCATCGGCGTCGCCAGGATCAGCGCGTCGCACGAGTAGTGCCCGTAGGGCTGGCCGCTCACCGACAGCGTCGCCTGCACCAGCCCGGCGCCCGGCACCCGCGCCAGGACGGCGTCGTTGAACGCCAGGTGCTCCTCCCCGGAGTGGCGCACCACCAGGCAGCCGCGGCTCTCGGTGGTCGCCCGCCCCTCCGCCACCGCCTCCAGCGCCCCGTCGAGCTCGGCCCCCTCCACCTCGGCGAGGAACCCGAGCCGCCCCAGGTTGACCCCCAGCACCGGCACCGGCCGGGCCGCCACCAGCCGCATCGCCCCGAGCAGCGTGCCGTCGCCGCCCAGGGCGATGAGCGCGTCGGACGAGGCGGCGAGCTCCTCCGGCGACACCGGCGTGACCCCGGCCAGCCGCAGCCGCGCCACGTCCGCGGCCGAGGCCAGCAGCTCCACGCCGTGCGTGGAGGTCCAGGCGGCCACCTGGCCGACCGCCGCCGAGCAGTCCCGGCGCGGGTGCAGCACCAGCCCGATGCGGGCAGCGACGCCCATCAGCCGCGGTAGGTCTCGAGCAGCCGCAACCAGACCTCGCTGATCGTCGGGAACGACGGCACGGCGTGCCACAGCCGCGCGAGCGGCACCTCACCGACGACGGCGACCGTGCCGGCGTGGATCAGCTCGCCCACCGCCGGGCCGATCAGGGTGACGCCGAGCAGCACCTCGCGCTCGGTGTCGACGACGGCGATCGCCCGGCCCTGGTAGCCGTCGGCGAACAGCGACGCCCCGGCGACGTGGCCGATCTCGTACTCGACCCGGCGGAACGGCAGCCCGGCCTCCTCCGCCTCCGCGACCGTCCGCCCCACCCCGGCCACCTGCGGATCGGTGAACACCACCGACGGCGTCGCCACCCTGTCGGCGGTGGCGACGAACGGCGAGAAGTCCTCGAGCGGCACCTCCTCGCCGCGGGCCCGCGCCGCGATCGCCCGGCCGGCCTGGCGCGCCTGGTACTTGCCCATGTGGGTGAGCAGCCGCCGGCCGTTGACGTCGCCGACGGCGTAGAGCCACGGCACGCCCGGCACCTGCATCGAGTCGTCGACGTCCACGTACTTCCCGGGCTCGAGCCCGACGGTCTCCACCCCGACGCCCACGGTCCTCGGCCGGCGCCCGACGGCCACCAGCACCTCGTCGCCGCGGACCTCCTCGTCGCCGACGGTGAGCACCACCTCGCCGTCCTCCCGGCGGGCCTTGCTCACGCCGGCGCCCAGCCGCAGGTCGACGCCCTTGTCGCGCAGCGACGCGGCCACCGCCTCGCCGGCCTCCGGCTCCAGCCCCGGGAGCAGCCGGTCGCCCAGCTCCACGACGGTGACCTCCGCGCCCAGCGCCCGGTACGCGGTGGCCACCTCGCAGCCCACGACGCCGCCGCCGACCACGACCAGCCGCCCGGGCACCTCCTTCGCGCTGGTCGCCTCGCGCGGCGTCCACGGCGCGATCTCGCGCAGCCCGTCGATCGGCGGCACCGCCGCCTCCGAGCCGGTGCACAGCGCCACCGCGTGCCGCGCGGTCAGCCGCGTCTCGCTCCCGTCGGACCCGGTGACGACGACGGTCCGCTCGCCGTCGAGCCGCCCGGTGCCGCGCACCAGCGCGATCCCGGCGCCCTCGAGCCACCCGACCTGGCCGGCGTCGTCGCCGTCCCCGGTGAACCAGCTGCGCCGGGCGAGGGTCTCGGCGACGTCGAGCTCGCCGGTGACCGCCGGCGCCGCGCCCCGCACGGCGCGGGCCTCGCCGAGCACCTCGGGCCCGCGCAGCAGCGCCTTGCTCGGGATGCACGCCCAGTACGAGCAGTCACCGCCCACCAGCTCCGCCTCGACGACCACGGTGGACAGCCCACCCCTGACCGCCGTGTCCGCGACGTTCTCCCCGGTCGACCCGCCGCCGAGGACGACGACGTCGTAGGTGCCCTGCTCCGCGCTGCTCACCGGGCCATCCTCCGGGTGTGGTCGACTGACCGCCATGACTTCCACGGCGGGGCCGGTCGGCGCGGAGGAGTTCGCCGACGCCCTGCGGCACCACGCCACCGGCGTCTGCCTGCTCACCGTGCAGGACGACATGGACGACGTCGGGACCACGGTCAGCGCGGTGATGAGCGTCTCGGCGGCGCCCCCGCTGGTGGCCGTGGGCCTGGCCGCCGACGGCTACCCCGCCGAGGTGCTCGCCGACGTCGGCCGGTGCGCGCTCACCGTGCTGGCCGCCCGGCACGCCATCGTGGCCAGCCGCTTCTCCTCGGCCGGGCGGCCCAGCGCGCGGCACCTGCTGGAGTCGGTGCCCTGGAGCCGGGCGGCCGCCAGCGGCGCGATCGTGCTCGACGAGGGCCTGGCCGCGCTCGACTGCCGGCTGGACCGGGTGGTCGGGGCCGGCGACCACGTGCTCGCCCTGCTGGAGGTGGTGGGTGTGCCGGTGCGGAACCCCGACGGCCGGCCGCTGCTGCGGCTGCGCGGGCGCTACGTGGACGACACCGGGAACCTGGCGGGCCGCTGACGCATGCGTGTCACATCTCGGGCCCGGGCGGTGCTGTAGGGATGTGGACGTCCTCTCCCTCGGCCCGGCCGCGGTGCGCACCCCCGCGAGCAGGAGCAGGTCCGCACCGGTGACGCGCGTCGCCGTGCGGCCCGACCTGGAGCAGGTCTTCCGGGCCGACTACCCCCGGGTGGTCGGGGTGGCCGCGCGGGTCCTGGGCGACCGGGACGCGGCCGAGGACGTCGCCCAGGAGGTGTTCCTCGCCTTCGGCCGCTCCTCGGTGCCCGCCGCCGAGGCCGCCGGCTGGCTGTCGGTGGCCGCGGCGCACACCGCGCTCAACCACCTCCGCTCGGGCCGCCGCCGCGCGGCCCGCGAGGAGGCGGCCGCCGACGGGCGGCCGCCGGTGGCCCCCGACGTGGCCGACGACGTCGTCGCCCGCTTCGAGCACGGCCGCGTGCGCGCCGCGCTCGCCCGCCTGCCCCGCAAGCAGGCGGTCGCCCTCGTCCTGCGGCACAGCGGCCTGAGCTACGCCGACGTCGCCGCCGCCCTCGACCTCTCCCCCGGCAGCGTCGGCACCACGATCCGCCGCGCCGAGTCCGCCCTGCGCAAGGAGCTGAGCACCGATGCGTCTTCTCCGAACTGACCGCCACCCCTCCACCGGCACGCTGCGCCGCCTCGTCGACGAGCCGGCCGGCGTGGCCGACACCGACCGCGCGCACGTCGCCGCCTGCCCCGACTGCCTGCGCGGCCTCGCCGCCGCGCGCGAGGACGCCGCGGTCGCCGCCGCCGCGCTGTCCTCGACCGCGGCCCCCGACGTCGACCTGGCCTGGCGTCGGTTCTCCGCCGCCGCTCCCCGGCCCGCCGCGCCCGCCCCCGCGCCGGCGCGGCGCCGCCGGTCCCTGCTGCGCAGCCCTGTCGTCGCCGCCTTCGGCGCGGCCGTGGTCCTCGGCGGCGCCGGCGCCGCGGCCGCCGCTGACTGGCTGCAGATCTTCCGCACCGAGCAGGTCGCCGCGGTCGAGGTGAGCACCGGCGACCTGGTGGGGCTGCCCGACCTGTCCGCCTACGGCGACGTGCGCCTCGTCTCCGAGCCGGACGTGCGGTCGGTGGCCGACGCCGCGGCCGCCGAGGACGTCGCCGGGCTGGAGGTGCCCGTGCCGGCCGACCTGCCCGACGGGGTCACCGGCGAGCCCGAGTACGCCGCGAGCGGCCAGGCCGTCGCCGAGTTCACCTTCTCCGCCGACCGCGCCGCCCAGGCCGCCGCCGCGGCCGGCGAGACCCTGCCGCCCCCGCCGCCGGGCCTCGACGGCAGCACCTTCCGGCTCGTCGCCGGCCCGGGCGTGGCCGCGGTCTGGTCGAGCGGCTCGGGCGCCCCGGCGCTCGTCGTGGCGCGGGTGACGGCCCCGACCGCCTTCTCCACCGGCGTCCCGTTCGAGGTCGCGCGCGACTACCTGCTCGAGCTGCCCGGCCTGCCCGAGGACCTCGCCACGCAGCTGCGCACCTTCACCGGCGACGGCACCACGCTGCCGCTGCCCGTCCCGGCCGAGTTCGCGACCGCCACCGAGACCGAGGTCGACGGGCAGCCCGCCACCGTCCTGGCCACGCGCGACGGCACCGTCACCGGCGTGGTGTGGGTGGCCGACGGCGTCGTGACCGCCGTCGGCGGCTCGCTGAGCGAGGACGAGGTGCTGGCCGTCGCCGAGGACCTGCGCTGACCGTGGACAGCACCGCCGTCCGCTCCGCCGAGCAGCTGCTCGCCGAGCTGCCGCCGTCCCCGGCGGTCTGGTGCTCGGGGCTGCGCAAGCGGTACGGACGGCGGACCGCGGTCGACGGCGTCTCCTTCGCCGTCGGCCGCGGCGAGGTCGTCGGCCTGCTCGGGCCCAACGGCGCCGGCAAGACCAGCGTCATCAAGATGCTGCTCGGGCTGGTGCGCCCCGACGACGGCGAGGTGCTGCTGCTCGGCCGCCCCGGCCGCGACCCGCGGGCCCGCGCGAAGGTCGGCTACCTGCCCGAGCTCTTCCGGTACCAGCCGTGGCTGACCCCCGACGAGGTGCTCGCCCTGCACGTGCGGCTCGCCGGCGCGCGCATCCCCCGGGACGAGCAGCGCGAGGCCCTCGCCCTCGTCGGGCTGGCCGCCCGGGCCGGCGACCGGATCGGCGGGTTCTCCAAGGGCATGCAGCAGCGGCTCGGCCTCGCCGTCGCCCTGGTCGCCCGCCCGGAGCTCGTCGTCCTCGACGAGCCGACCAGCGCGCTGGACCCGCTCGGGCGGGCCGACGTCCGCGACATCGTGCTCTCCCTCAAGGAGCGCGGGGTGGCGGTGCTGCTCAACTCGCACCTGATCGGCGAGGTGGAACGGGTCTGCGACCGCGTGGTCATCCTCGACGGCGGCCGCGTCGCCGCCTCGGGCACGCTGGCCGAGCTGCTCGGCCAGCGTGAGCTGCGGCTGCGCCTGGGCGGGGTGAGCGCGGCGGCGCAGGCCCGGCTGGCCGCGACCGGGGCGGTCACCCGCACCGGCGACGAGTTCACCGTCGCCCTGACCGGGGAGGACGACGGCGCGGCCGTGCCCGACCTGATCGCCGACCTGGTGGGCCTGGGCGTGCGGGTGCACGCGGTCGAGCCGGGGCGGATCAGCCTCGAGGAGCGCCTGCTGGGCATCCTGCGCCACGAGGAGGAGCAGCGGTGAGCGTCGTCCTGACCGTCGCCGGGCTGACGCTGCGCGAGGCGTCCCGGCGCAAGGTGCTGCGCGCGCTCGCCGTGCTGACCCTGGCCCTGCTGGGCCTCTCCGGCTGGGGGTTCGCCCGGCTCTCCGCCGAGCTCGGCACCCTGACCAGCGGCGAGTCCGGCCTGATCGCGGCGCAGGTGCTCAACCTGGTCATGTTCGGCCTCAGCCTCATCGCGGCCCTGGGCACGGCGTTCCTCGCCGGGCCGAGCCTGTCCGGCGAGGTGGAGTCGGGCATGGCCCTGGCGATGCTCGCGCGGCCGGTGCGCCGCTCCGCCGTCCTGGCGGGCAAGTGGCTGGGGCTGGTGGCGTTCGGCAGCGCGTTCGTCGCCGTCGCCGGGGTGGCGGAGTTCGTCGTCGTGCGCGCGACGATCGGCTACTGGCCGCCGGACCCGGTCTCCGGCCTGCTGTTCCTCGGCGCCCAGACGGCGGTGCTGCTCACCCTCACCCTGCTGCTCGCCACCGTGATCTCCCCGATGGCCTCCGGCATCGTCGCCGTCGGGCTGTTCGGCGCGACGTGGATCGCCGGCGTGGTCGGCACCGTCGGGGACGTGATCGGCAACGAGGGCGTCTCGCGGGTCGGCACCGTCTCGCGGGTGCTGCTGCCCACCGACGGGCTGTGGCAGGGCGCGATGTACTCCTTCCAGGACACCTCGCTGCTGGCGGCGGTCGGGCCCGCCGGGGGCACGTCGCCCTTCTTCGCCACCGCGCCGCTGAGCGCCGCCTACCTGACCTGGGTGGTCGTGTGGGTGCTGCTGATCGGCGGCCTGGCGGCGCTCTCGTTCAGCCGCCGCGACGTGTGAGAGGCCGAACGGTAGGTCCTGGGGGCAGGTGCGGATAGCGTCGGGGGCGATGAACGCGCCGCTGATCCCGACGGAGTCCGCCCTGCGCCGCGCGCTGGCCCGCGCCGAACGGGGCGTGACGCTGGACGCCACCGAGGCGGAGACGCTGCTGCACGCCCGCGGGCTGGGCGAGGGCGAGCCGCTGGACCGGCTGCTGGTCGCCGCCTCGCGGGTGCGCGACGCGGGCCTGGTCTCGGCCGGGCGGCCCGGGGTGGTCACCTACAGCAGGAAGGTGTTCATCCCGCTCACCCACCTGTGCCGCGACCGCTGCCACTACTGCACGTTCGTCACCACGCCCGGGCAGCTGCGCAAGGCCGGCAAGGCGCCCTACCTCTCCCCCGACGAGGTGCTCGACATCGCCCGGGCCGGCGCGGCGCTGGGCTGCAAGGAGGCGCTGTTCACCCTCGGCGACCGGCCCGAGGACCGCTGGCCGGTCGCGGCCGAGTGGCTGGAGGCGCACGGCTTCGACTCCACGCTCGGCTACCTGCGGGCCATGGCCATCCGAGTGCTGGAGGAGACCGGCCTGCTGCCGCACCTCAACCCCGGCGTGCTGTCGTGGGAGGAGATCCAGCGGCTCAAGCCGGTGGCGGCGTCGATGGGCATGATGCTCGAGACGACGGCGACCCGGCTGTGGGCCGAGCCCGGCGGCCCGCACTTCGGCTCGCCGGACAAGGAGCCCGCGGTGCGGCTGCGGGTGCTGGAGGACGCCGGCCGCTCCGCCGTCCCGTTCACCACCGGGGTGCTGCTCGGCATCGGCGAGGACTACGCCGAGCGGGTCGACGCCGTCCTGCGGATCCGCGCCGCCCACTCCCGGCACGGGCACGTGCAGGAGGTCATCGTCCAGAACTTCCGCGCCAAGCCGCGCACCGCGATGGCCGCGCACGACGACCTGGAGCTGCAGGAGTACGTCGCCGCCGTCGCCGTCACCCGGCTGCTGCTGGGGCCGAAGGCGCGGGTGCAGGCGCCGCCGAACCTCTCCGACACCACCGAGCTGGGCCTGCTGATCCGCGCCGGCGTCGACGACTGGGGCGGCGTCTCCCCGCTCACCCCCGACCACGTCAACCCCGAGCGGCCGTGGCCCAACATCGACAAGCTCGCCGCGCTGACCGCCGAGGCCGGCTACGAGCTGCGCGAGCGGCTCGCCGCCCAGCCGCCGTACGTGCTGGCACCCGAGCCGTGGTTGGACCCGCGGGTGCGCCCGCACGTGTCCGCGCTGGCCGGCCCCGACGGGCTCGCCGTCGAGGAGCGGATCCCCACCGGCCTGCCCTGGCAGGAGCCCGACGAGGCGTGGACGAGCTCCGGCCGCACCGACCTGCACGTCGAGATCGACACGGTCGGGCGCACCGGCGACCGGCGCAGCGACTTCGACGCCGTCTACGGCGACTGGGCCGACCTGCGCTCCCGCACCGAGAGCGCCCGCGACGGTCGCTCGACGGCGCTGGCCGTCGGCGACCCCGAGGTGCGGGCGGCGCTGCGGCACGCCGAGCGCGACCCGGCCGGGTTGTCCGACGCCGAGTACCTCGCGCTGCTCGGCGCCGACGGGGCCGACCTCGAGGTGCTGGCCGCGCTCGCCGACGGCGTGCGGGCCGAGGTCAACGGCGACGACGTCACCTACGTCGTCAACCGGAACATCAACTTCACCAACGTCTGCTACACCGGCTGCCGGTTCTGCGCGTTCGCCCAGCGGCGCACCGACGCCGACGCCTACACGCTGTCGATGCAGCAGGTCGGCGACCGGGTCGACCAGGCGTGGGCGGCCGGGGCGACCGAGATCTGCATGCAGGGCGGCATCCACCCCGACCTGCCCGGCACCGCCTACTTCGACCTCGCCCGGGAGGTGAAGGCCCGGCAGCCCGGCATCCACCTGCACGCCTTCTCCCCCATGGAGATCGTCAACGGCGCGGCCCGCACCGGGCTGTCGTTCGCCGACTTCCTCACCGGGCTCAAGGAGGCCGGGCTCGGCTCGATCCCCGGGACGGCCGCGGAGATCCTCGACGACGACGTCCGCTGGGTGCTCACCAAGGGCAAGCTGCCCACCGCCACCTGGCTGGAGATCATCGGCACCGCGCACCGCGTCGGCATCCCGACGACGTCGACGATGATGTACGGCCACGTCGACACCCCGGCGCACTGGGTCGGCCACCTGCGCACGCTGGCCCGCCAGCAGGACGAGACCGGTGGCTTCACCGAGTTCGTGCTGCTGCCGTTCGTGCACCACAACGCGCCGATCTACCTGGCCGGCGTCGCCCGCCCCGGGCCGACGGTGCGCGAGAACCGGGCGCTGCACGCCGTCGCCCGGCTGCTGCTGCACGGGCGCATCGGCAACATCCAGACCTCGTGGGTCAAGCTCGGCGAGGCCGGCACCCGGGCGGTGCTGCAGGGCGGCGCCAACGACCTCGGCGGCACGCTGATGGAGGAGACGATCAGCCGGATGGCCGGCAGTGAGAACGGCTCGCTGAAGACCATCGCCGAGCTGGAGGCGCTCGCGGCCTCCATCGGCCGGCCCGCGCGGCAGCGCACCACCGAGTACGGCACCCCGACCGACGAGCGGATCCGCACCGCCCGCTCCGAGGAGGGCCGCCGGGCCTTGACGCTGTCCATCACGCCGGTCTGAGCTGTCCCCGGGCTCACCCGGGAGGCGGCCATGACCGATCTGCGCACACGCACCACCCGCGAGGTGCTCGACGACCACCTGCGCCTCGCCGACGAGGGCGCGGTCGAGGAGGACCTGGCCCGCAACGTGGCCGACGACGTGGTCGTCCTCACCGCGCGCGGCGTCTTCCACGGCCACGACGGCGTCCGCGAGCTGGCCCGGCAGCTCTACGAGGAGATCCCCAGCGGCCGGTGGACCTACGTGTCGACGCAGGTGTCGGGGCGGATGGCGCTGCTGGAGTGGACCGTCGACGCCGGGCCGTACCGCATCCCGGACGGCGCCGACTCCTACCTCGTCGAGGACGGGAAGATCCGCGCGCAGACCATCCACTACACGGTGCAGGACGCGGAGGGACGGCTGCTGATCCGGCCCGACGGCACCCGCCCGTAGGTTCGGCGGGTGCGCATCGCGGCGATCTCCGACGTCCACGGCAACCTCGGCGCGCTCGACGCCGTCCTGGCCGACGCCGCGGACCGGGACGTCGACGTCGTGGTGAACCTGGGTGACCTGCTCTCCGGCGCGCTGCGGCCGGCGGCCACCGCCGACCGGCTGGTGGAGCTGGACCTGCCCACCGTCCGCGGCAACCACGAACGGCAGCTGCTGACGTTCCCGCGGGAACGCATGGGCGCATCCGACCGGCTGGCCCACGACCAGCTCACCGACGCCCACCGGGAGTGGCTGGCCGGGCTGCCGCTCACCCTCGAGCCCGCGCCCGGCGTGCTCGCCTTCCACGGCACGCCCACCGACGACCTGACCTACCTGCTCGAGACCGTAGAGCCGGCCGGCGCCCGCCCGGCGACCCCGGCGGAGGTGGCCGACCGGCTCGGCCCGCGCGCCGGCACCCCGCTCCTGCTCTGCGGGCACACGCACCTGCAGCGCGCGCTGCGGCTGCCGGCCGGCGCGCTGGTCGTCAACCCCGGCAGCGTCGGCTGGCCGGCCTACGCCGACGACCACCCGCACCCGCACGTCGTGGAGGCCGGGTCGCCGCACGCGCGGTACGCCGTGCTGGACGACGCCGACGGCGCCTGGACGGCGGACCTGCGCGCGGTCGCCTACGACTGGGACGCCGCCGCCGCGCTCGCCGACGCCAACGGCCGCCCCGACGTCGCGTTCGCGCTGCGCACCGGCCGCGCGCGGCGCACCGGGTGACCCCCGTCGTGCCGGGCGGGCGCGCTCACGCCCGCTCGGCGGGCTCCGACGTCTTCGGCGCGCGCTCGGGCTGGTCGCGCAGGAACAGGTACCAGTAGGACGTCGCCACGAAGACGACCGCGCCCACCAGGTTGCCGGCGGCGGCGAGCAGCCAGTTGACCGCGACGTCGCCCCACCCCAGCTCCGGGACGCCGGCGAACATCGCCGCGGGCAGGAAGAACATGTTGGCCACGACGTGGTCGAAGCCCATCGCGACGAACGCCGTGATCGGGAAGAAGATCGCCAGGATCTTGCCGGCGACGGAGGTCGCGGCCAGCGACATCCACACCGCGAGGCAGACCAGCCAGTTGCAGCCCACCGCGCGCAGGAACGTCTCCCACGCCGTGTGCTCCGTGGCCTTGCCGAGCGCGATGCCCTCGAGCCGCTCGTAGGTGAGCAGCGCGTTCCCGCTGCTGCCGGCGCTCCCGATCACGTCGCTCTGGACGGCCAGGAAGTAGGCGACGAACAGCGCGCCGATCAGGTTGCCCAGCAGCACGAGGGTGAGGTTGCGGACGACGTCGGAGCCGGAGATCCGCCCGCGCATGGCGCTGAGCGGGACCAGCATCATGTTGCCGGTGGCCAGGTCGGACCCGGCGATGAGCACCAGGACCAGCCCGAGGGTGAACGCGGCGCCGGTGAACAGCGTCGGCAGGGTGCCCCACTGGTCGGCGTCCAGGCCCGAGGAGACCGCGATCGCCACCAGCCCGCCGAAGGCGATGTACGCGCCGGCCAGGAACGCGCTCACCAGCACCCGGTCCCACGAGCGGTGGGTCTTCTTGACCCCCAGCTCGGCGGCGACCTGCGCCATCTCCTGGGGTTCACGAGCGGTCATCGGCACCTCCCGGTGGGCAGCGGCGGAACCGATCCGTACCCGCGGGAGCGCCGGGGATGCCTCAGCCCTCGGCGAGCGCCGCGCAGGTGGCGAGCTCGAAGACCTCCCGCAGCTCGGCGAACCGCTCGGGTGCGGTCGACGGGGTGATCCGGGCGGTCACCGAGACCGTCACCGTCCGCCGCCCGTCGTCGGTCGCGGCGGCGAACTGGTGTGGCCCAGCGTGTTGCCCGTGTGCCCCTGGACGGTGCCGCAGCGCGTGTCGTACCGGAACAGCGCCGGCCCGGCCGAGTTCTCGCCCGGGCCGGGCAGCTCGGAGGGAGACCACTGCCGCCCGGGGGTGATGGACATCCCACGACCCTTCCCTCACGTGAGGGAAGGGTTCGGGGGGAAGCTGGAGGGCACCCGGGGACGCCGACGTCGCCGTTCCGCACCCGCCGCGCACCGCGCGCCCCCGATCCCGAGAACGGTGGCATGTCCTCCCGCCTGCACTCCCTGCCCCGACCCGCCTGGCTCTCCCCGCAGGTGGCCCGCACCGAGGTGCTGGCCGGCCTGGTGGTCGCGCTGGCGCTGATCCCCGAGGCGATCAGCTTCTCGATCCTGGCCGGCGTCGACCCGCGCGTCGGGTTGTTCGCGTCGTTCACGATGGCCGTGGTCATCGCGTTCTCCGGCGGCCGCCCGGCGATGATCAGCGCCGCCACCGGGGCCGTCGCGCTGGTCGTGGCCCCGCTGGTCCGCGACCACGGCCTGCAGCACCTCCTCGCCGCGGTCGTGCTCGGCGGCGTGTTCCAGGTGCTCCTGGCCGCGGCCGGCGTCGCCCGGCTGATGCGCTTCGTCCCGCGCAGCGTGATGGTCGGCTTCGTCAACGCGCTGGCGATCCTGATCTTCACCGCGCAGCTGCCGCACCTGGTCGGCGTGCCGTGGCTGGTCTACCCGATGGTCGCCGCCGGGCTGGCGATCATCTTCCTGCTCCCGCGGCTGACCACGGTCGTACCCGCGCCGCTGGTCTCGATCGTGGTGCTCACCGGGCTGACCGTGACCGCCGGCCTCGCCGTCCCGGACGTCGGCGACGAGGGGGCGCTGCCCGACAGCCTGCCGTTCTTCGCGCTGCCCGACGTCCCCCTCACGCTGGAGACGCTGGCGGTCGTCGCGCCCTACGCCCTGGGCGTCGCCCTCGTCGGGCTCCTCGAGTCGCTGATGACCGCCAAGCTGGTCGACGACCTCACCGACACCCGCTCCGACAAGACCCGCGAGTCGTGGGGGCAGGGCGTGGCCAACGTCGTCACCGGGTTCTTCGGCGGGATGGGTGGCTGCGCCATGATCGGGCAGACCATGATCAACGTGAAGTCGGGGGCGCGCACCCGGCTCTCCACGTTCCTGGCCGGCGCCCTGCTGCTCGTCCTCGTGGTGGCGCTCGGCGACGTCGTCGCGGTGATCCCGATGGCCGCCCTCGTCGCGGTGATGGTCTTCGTGTCGATCGCCACGTTCGACTGGCACAGCCTGCGCACGATCCACCGGATGCCGCGCAGCGAGACCGCGGTGATGCTGACGACCGTGGCCGGCACCCTGCTCACCCACAACCTCGCCGTCGGCGTCGGGGCTGGCGTGCTCGTGGCCTGCGTGCTGTTCGCCCGCCGGGTCGCGCACCTGGCCGAGGTCACCAGCGCTCCCGCCGCCGACGGGGCCCGCGTCTACTCCGTGCGGGGGGCGCTGTTCTTCGCCTCGAGCAACGACCTCTACGCGCAGTTCGACTACTCCGGGGACCCGGACCGGGTGGTGATCGACCTGTCCGACGCCCACGTGTGGGACGCCTCCACGGTGGCCGCGCTGGACGCGATCACGCACAAGTACGCCTCCCGCGGCAAGACGGTCGAGATCGTCGGGCTGAGCGGGCACTCCGCCGACCGCTTCCGGCGGCACACCGGCCAGCTCACCGGCGCGCACTGATGCCGCGCACGGAGGGGCTGGTGCAGATCGGCCGGGTCGCCGAGCGCACCGGCCTGAGCCTGCGCACGATCCGCTTCTACGAGGAGCACGGCCTGGTGCGCCCCACCACCCGCAGCGACGGCGGTTTCCGCCTCTACAGCGACGACGACGTCGCCCGGCTGGAACTGGTCAAACGGATGAAGCCGCTCGGGTTCACCGTCGAGGAGATGCAGGAGCTCATCGCGCTGCTCGAGGACCTGGACCGGGCCGGACCCGACCGCGAGCGGCTGCTGGACCGGTTGCGCATGTTCCACGAGGCGGCCGAGGTGCGCGTCGCCGCGCTGCGCGAGCAGCTCGCCGTGGCCGAGGGGTTCGCCGGCACGATCGGCGAGCACCTGCGGGCCCGCGGGGCCTGAGCGCCGAGGTTTCCCACCCTCGGGGACCCCGGTAACCACACCGGTGTGACACCGACCGTCGTCTTCGACCTCGACAAGGTCCTGCTCGGCGGCGACGCGTCGACGCTGTTCCTGCACGGCCGGCTACGCCGGCGGCCGGGCCGCGCGCTTTCCCTGCTGCCGGCCGCGCCGCTGCTGGCGGCGGGCGCGGCGGTGCCGCGGCTGCGGCCGCTGGCCGCCCGGCTGATGACCCGGCTGGCGATCGGCGGGGCCGACGGCGCGGACGTCGACGCGGTGGCGGAGGCCTTCGGCGAGGCGCTGGCCCGCAAGCCCGAGGCGGCGGTGGCCGAGGCCGTCGCCCGCGTGCGGGCCCACCAGCGGGCGGGCGACCAGGTGGTGGTGGCGACGGGCTGCGAGGAGGTGCTGGCCCGCGGCTTCCTGCGGGCGGTGGGCCTGGGCGACCTCGACGTCGTCGGGTCGACCGCCGCCCTGCGGCCGCCGCGCGCCCGCCGCGCCATGGGCGAGGAGAAGGTGCGGATGCTGGCCGAGCGCGGGTACCCGCCGCCGTGGCGTGCCGTCTACAGCGACAGCGCGTCGGACCTGCCGCTGTTCGCCGGCACGCCCCGGCCGGTGCTGGTCAACGCCGGGGAGCGGGCCGCCCGGGCGGTCGAGCGGGTGCTGGGCCGGCGCCCGGAGACGGTGACCTGGCGCTGAGCACGGCTGGGGCACCGGGCGGCACGACCACCACGGGCTGCCGCCGAACCCCCGGCGCAGGCACGGCCGGGCGCTCGGACGGCTGCCCCCGGCGCCCGCCTCAGGAGCCGGCCGCGGTGTCGGCGAGGACCTCGTCGAGCTTCTCGTAGCCCTCGACGATGCCGGTCTCCATGCCGCTGGCCACCATGGCGTCGCGGTCCTCGAAGGAGTCGACGAGCGAGGTGGCCACCAGGCGGGTGCGGCCGCCGGGCAGGGGCTCGAGCCGGAGCTTCTCCAGCGCCACGCCGTCGGGCATGCCCTCGAAGGTGAAGGTCTGCACGATCAGCTCGTTCTCGCGCAGCTCGTGGAAGGTGCCGCGGAACGCGTACACCTCCTCGCCCCGGCGGTGCAGGTAGCGGTACGAGCCGCCGGTGCGGCAGTCCCAGCCGTCGACCGTCATCTCCAGCCCGCGCGGGCCGAGCCACTTCACCAGCAGCTCGGGGTCGGTGTGGGCCCGGTAGACCTTCTCCGGCGGGGCGTCGAACTCGCGGGTGATGCGCACGAGCGGGACCTTCTGGTCGACCTCGATCTGCGTCTCGTGGCGGGCGGCGGTGGTCATGACCGTTCTCCTCTTCCGTGGGTGGGTGGTTCGTCCTCCATGGACCGGAGGACGTCGTCGAGGCGGCGGTAGCGCTGCTCGGCCTCCCGCCGGTAGCGCTCGATCCACTTTGTCATCAGGTCGAACACCTCCGCCTCGAGGTGGACCGGTCGGCGCTGCGCCTCCCGGCTGCGGGTGACCAGGCCGGCCTCCTCGAGCACCTTGAGGTGCTTGGAGACCGCCTGGAGGGTGACGTCGTAGGGGGCGGCGAGCTCGTTGACCGTCGCGTCGCCGCTGGCCAGCCGGGCCACCATGTCGCGCCGGATGGGATCGGCGAGGGCCGAGAAGACCCGGGACAACGGATCGGGCGGCACGACCGCCTCCTTGGTGCTCAACCATTTGGTTGAGTAGAACCGTAGCGCTGGGCGCCGTCGTGGTCAACCGCTTGGTTGAGAAAAAGTCCGGCGACGCCGGTCGCGCGACCCGTTAGCGTGCGGCGGGTGAGCGCCGCCCCTGCCCGCCCGCCGTCCGACCTCGACCGGCTGGCCGACCGGTTCGTCGAGGAGTACGCCGCCGCCTCCCCTGTCACCGCCACCTACATCGGCGTGCCCGGGCACGACGACCGGTGGCCCGACCTCTCCCCCGACGGGCACGAGGAGGTGGCCGGCCTGCTGCGCCGCACCCGGGCCGAGGTGGCGGCCACCGAGCCGGTGGACCGCCGGGAGGAGATCGCCCGCGCGGCGATGCTCGAGCGCGTCGGCGCCGAGCTCGACCTGTACGAGGCCGGCCTGGTCCAGTCCGACCTCAACAGCGCCGCCAGCCATCTGCAGCACTTCCGGATGGTCTTCGACCTCATGCCGACCGACACCGCCGAGCAGTGGGCCACCGTCGGCCGGCGCCTGGCCGCGGTTCCCGCCGCGCTCGACGGCTACGTCGACGGGCTGGCCGCGGCCGCCGCGCGCGGCAGGGTCACCGCGGCGCGGCAGGTCCGCCTCGCCGCGGGGCATGCGCGGTCGTGGGCCGGCACCCCCGACGCGCCCGGGTTCTTCGCCGAGCTGGTCGGCGGCGCCCCCGACGACGGCGCGCTGCGGGCCGACCTGGAGCGGGCCGCGACCGCCGCCGCCGAGGGCCTGCACGCCTTCGCCGACCGCATCGAGCGCGAGCTGCTCCCCCGCGCGCCCGAGCGGGACGCCGCCGGGCGCGAGCGCTACGCCGTGGAGAGCCGCTTCCACACCGGCGTCGAGCTCGACCTGGACGAGACCTACGCCTGGGGTTGGGAGGAGCTCGCCCGCATCGTCGCCGAGAAGGAGGCGGTGGCCGAGCGGATCGCCCCGGGCGAGGGCGTCGCCGGCGCGATGGCGGCGCTCGACGCCGACCCCGCGCGCCTGGTCCGCGGGCGCGACGCGCTGCAGGCCTGGCTGCAGGACTCGGCCGACCGGGCGATCGCGGCTCTCGACGGCGTGCACTTCGACATCCCCGAGCCGGTCCGCCGGCTGGAGGGGCGGGTGATCGGCGCGACCGGGCTCGGCGTCTACTACAGCGGGCCGACCGAGGACTTCAGCCGGCCCGGCCGCATGTGGTGGTCGCTGCCCGAGGGCGTGGAGGAGATGACCACCTGGCGGGAGACGACGACGGTGCACCACGAGGGCGTCCCCGGCCACCACCTGCAGATCGGCCAGACCGTCTACAACGCCGCGCTGCTCAACCGCTGGCAGCGGCTGCTGTGCGACTGCTCCGCGCACGCCGAGGGCTGGGCGCTCTACGCCGAGCGGCTGATGGACGAGCTCGGCTTCCTCGAGGACCCCGGCGACCGCCTCGGCATGCTCGACGCGCAGGAGCTGCGCGCCGCCCGGGTGGTCCTCGACATCGGGGTGCACCTGGACCTGCCTCTCCCGCCCGCGGCCGGCCTCGGCCCCCGCTGGACCTACGAGGTGGCGGCGGCGTTCCTCCGCCGGCACGTCTCGATGGAGGAGCAGATGCGCACCGACGAGCTGCACCGCTACCTCGGCTGGCCCGGGCAGGCGCCGGTCTACAAGGTCGGCGAGCGCGTCTTCCTGAGCGGCCGCGAGGAGGCGCGGGCGCGGGCGGGCGCGGCGTTCGACCTCAGGGCCTGGCACCGCGCCGTCCTGGACCTCGGCCCGCTGGGACTGGGCCCGCTGACCGACGAGCTCGCCCGCCTGTAGGGGAATCGGACGAGGTCCGGGCGGGTTCGCCGCCGTATGCGTGCCATCTCCTACAGCCGGTCCGGTGGTCCCGACGTCCTCGAGCTGGTCGAGCGGCCGCTCCCCGAACCCGGGCCCGGGGAGGTGCGCGTGCGCGTCGCCTTCTCCGGCGTCAACCCGACCGACTGGAAGTCGCGGGCCGGCACCGACCCCGGTGCCGGCGGCCAGATCCCCAACCAGGACGGCGCCGGCACCGTGGACGCGGTCGGCGAGGGCGTCGACCCCGTGCTGGTCGGGGAGCGGGTGTGGATCTGGGAGGCCGCCTGGCAGCGCCCGTGGGGCACGGCCGCCGAGCACACCGTCGTCCCCGCCCGGCAGGTCGTGCTGCTCGGCCCCGACCCGTCGTTCGAGCTGGGCGCCGCCCTCGGCATCCCCTTCCTCACCGCGCACCGCGCGCTCACCGTCGCCGAGTCGCTGCCCGACCGGCTGGGGCCGGGCTCGCTCACCGGGCACACCGTGCTGGTGCAGGGCGGCGCCGGCGCGGTCGGCAACGCCGCGATCCAGCTCGCCCGGTGGGCCGACGCCACCGTCGTCGCCACGGTGAGCAGCCCGCGCAAGGCGCAGCTGGCCGCGGCGGCCGGGGCCGACCACGTCGTCGACTACCGGCGGCAGGACGTCGTCGCCGAGGTGCGCAAGATCGCCCTGCGGGGTGTCGACGCCATCGTCGAGGTCGACGCCGCGTCCAACGCCGCCACCGACGCGCAGCTGATCGCCCCGCACGGCGCCGTGGCGGTCTACGCCGGCACCGGCGACCAGACCCTCACCGTGCCCATCCGCTCGCAGATGACCCCGAACGCGCGCTGGCAGTTCGTGCTCGTCTACACCGAGCCCGAGCGGGCCAAGGCGATCGGCGTCGAGGACGTCAACGCCGCCGTGCTCGACGGCGCCGTCCGGGTGGGCGAGGAGGCCGGCCTGCCGCTGCACGTCTTCCCGCTGGAGCGGACCGGCGAGGCGCACCGCGCGGTCGAGGAGGGCGCGGTCGGCAAGGTCCTGGTCGACGTCACGGCCTGACCCCTTCCCCGACGACGGCGCGCAGGGCGTCGAGCACGGTCCGGACCGACGCGCGCGCCAGGTTCTCGGGACGGGCCAGGACGTCGACGTACCGCGCCGGCGCCACGTCGGCCAGCGGGCGCAGGACGACGGCCGGGTCGGGGCGGGTGGTGCAGGCGGGCAGCAGCGCGACCGCGGCGCCGGCGGCCACCAGCGAGGCGGCGACGCCGAACTCGTTGATCCGGTGCCGCACGTCCAGCGGGCGGTGCGCGGCCGCCGCGATCGCCTGCAGCGGCGCCTCCAAGGGGAAGCCCTCGTGCACCGACACCCAGACCTCCCCGGCGACGTCGGCGGCGGTGAGCTCGGCGCGGGCGGCCAGGGGCGAGCCGGCCGACACGGCCACGTGCAGCGGCTCGCGGACCAGCGGGACGACGGCGAGCCGCCCGGCCGGCCACGGCGGGCTGGAGTCGTGCCGGTGGGCGACCACGAGGTCGTGGTCGGCGACCAGGGCGGGGAAGGCCGACTGCGCGACGTCCTCGTCGGCGCAGGACACCGCCGGGCCGCCGGCCGTCCGGGCCAGCAGCGGCGCGAACCAGGCCAGCGCGGCGCTGTGGAACGCGGCCACCCTGACCGCCGCGGCCGGTTCGTCGAGGTAGGCGTCGACCGCCCGGCGGGCGCGGTCCAGCGCCGCCGAGACCTCGACCGCCGCGGCGGCCAGCGCCTCCCCGGCCGGCGTGAGCACCAGCCGCCGCCCCCGCTTCTCGGTCAGGGGCGCGCGCACCGACCGCTGCAGCGCGGCCAGCTGCTGGGAGACGGCGGACGGCGTCACGAACAGCGCCCGCGCCACCGCGGCCACGCTGCCCCGCTCCCCCAGCTCCCGCAGGAGGGCGAGCTGACGGACGTCCATGCAGCAACGCTAAACCATCGGTTCAGCGATCGGAGCGTTGTCTAACGCTTCTGGTCGACCCACGATCGCCGCGTGCGCCCCTCCCGCAGCCCCGCCGACCTGGTCCTGATCGCCGTCGCGGCGGTGTGGGGCAGCAGCTACCTCGCCGCGAAGGTGCTGGTGGGTCCGGTGGGGGTGGCGCCCGTGCTCGCGCTGCGGTTCCTCCTCGCGACCGCCGTCCTGGTGGTGGTGGTCGCCGCCCGCCGGCGCCGGCCGACGCGGGCGGACCTGACGCTGGGGCTGCTCCTCGGCGGCACGCAGGCCGCCGTGCTGGCGCTCGAGACGGCCGGGGTGGCACGCACCAGCGCGACCAACGCGGGCCTGCTCATCGGGCTGACGGTGCTGGTCACGCCGGTCGTCGAGGGCCTGGTCACCGGGCGGCGGCTGCCAGCGGCCTTCTTCGGCGCGGGCCTGCTGGCCGTCGTCGGGGTCGCGCTGCTCGGGGACGGGTTCCGGGCGCCGTCGGCGGGCGACGCGCTCGTGCTGGCCGCCGCCGTCGTCCGCGCGGGGCACGTGACGGCGCTCGGCCGGCTGACCACCGGGCGGGACGTCGACACGTGGACGCTCACCCTCGTGCAGAGCGCGGTCTGCGCCGCCGCCTTCGCGCTCGCCGACCCGCGGGGGCTGGCCGCCGCGGCGACGGGCCTGGACCGGGCGCAGTGGGTCTGCGTCGCGTGGCTGGCCCTGGCCTGCAGCGTGTTCGCCTTCGCCGCCCAGCTCTGGGCGGTGCGCCGCACGTCGGCCTCCCGGGCCGGCCTCCTGCTGGGCACCGAGCCGGTGTGGGCGGTCGCCGTCGGGCTGGGCCTCGGCGGGGAGTCGCTGGGCGTCCTCGGGGCCGTCGGCGCGGTCCTCGTCGTCGCGGCGACGAGCTGGGGCCGGCGGGTGGAGTCCCGGCACCGCGCCGGTGCGCGGCAGGCCGCGGACGGGCCCGGCTCCCCGGCGCGGGAGCCGGGCCCGGTGCGCGCCGTGCCGGTCAGCGCCGGGCGCGAGCCGCTCGGCGGACCAGGGTGACGGCCACGACGACCGCCGCCACGAGCAGCACGCCGAACCCGATGAGCCCGTACATCGGCAGGTCGTCGGCCACCGTCTCGAGCTGGCTGCCGTCGGCGATCTGCTCGTCGTCGGCCGTCGGCGGCTGCGGGGCCGCCGACCCGGTCGGCCGCGCCGGCACGCTCGCCGACGCCGACGCCGACGCGACCGGTGCCGGCGGGACCACCTCGCCGTCGACGTCCTGCGCGCCACCGGCCGCGGCCTGCCCGGCGCCGGTGCCGGTGCCCGTGCCACCCGTGCCCCCGGTGCCGCCGCTCCCGGCGATCTGCGGTGGGGGGGGGGGGGGGGGGGGGGGGGGGGGGGGGGGGGGGGGGGGTGGGGGGGGGGGGGGGGGGGGGGGCGGGGGGGGGGGGGGGGGGGGGGGGGGGGGGGGGGGGGGGGGGGGGGGGGGGGGGGGGGGGGGGGGGGGGGGGGGGGGGGGGGGG